>NZ_JAZTZI010000162.1:0-35834 GCF_045637405.1 Anaerovibrio sp. | reverse complement strand
TAATTGCAGTATTTCCAACAACCTTGCAGAAAGAAGCATCCGCCCATTCACCATTGGACGCAAAAACTGGGTATTCTCTGGTTCTCCCGCTGGTGCCGAGGCCAGTGCCGCAGCATACAGCATCATAGAAACATGCATAGCTAACAAAGTCGATACCAAGGAATATTTGGAATACATCTTTACGAACATGTCCCAGGAGGAATCCTTAAAGGAAGATGCTGTTTTGGAAAAGTATCTCCCATGGAATGTGAACCTACCAACTGAATAATATTCACATAACAAATTAGAGCAGCTGACCGGCTGCTTTTTCTTTTGGTTGTTGGGCATACTATATTTTGACGTTTACGATAAGATGTACTGACGCCAAATATGTTGATAAAGATATTGAATATACCCCTTGTTTAACAGTTGTTCGATATACAGGATATCCTTATGACTATTATCATGTACTAAATGTAGATTACATTTTTTGTCCGATTCACAATGTCATTGAGGAAATTGAGTCAATATCAGATAATCATGTTTTATCCCAGGATGGCTGCAACTTGGATGGTTTATTGGGACAGGCTGTTTTAAACCTTAGTTATACATCCGAAAAGCATGAGATGGCATTCGTTCCATATAGGTGGAGAGTATTTCAGAGATCTTCATCTAAGTCAACCTACATTGCCTGTGATGTAATGAAGGTACAATATTGCAGAAACGGAATTATACGCAGATGGTTAAGTTATTCGCTGTCCGTGGATATTGTAAAAAATAAAGTTATTATCTCTAAAATTGAGCAAAAAGATAATACCCGTATAGACTGGACAGAAACAGACATTGATGTTCCTGATGTGGTTGTTGAAACTGCTATCGAGGCTTTGAGGGAAAGTACCCTTTGCTCTACTGGTATCAAGCCAAGCGTATTATGCCAAATAAAAAACAAAACCACATTATTGGGGTATATTGAGCGGCCATTTGATGTAAATATTGTTTTTCTAAAAAAATTTTTGCGGGAATTTGTTACCCGTGATGGAGAAGATATTTTTGATGAAATCTTTACCCGTGAGGAGAAAAACAACTACAAGATTATTTGTGATTTACTGGAAATAAAACCACCAAAAAGCCTGCGCAAAGCGTATGCCTTTAATCCGTATGCCATTGTCTGGTACATGATATTCCAGCAGTGGGGAATAAAAGATATAAACTACCTTCATAAATTCTTTTATTTGGATATCGGTATAGCCAATATGTATTTACATAGATTTTATTATGACAGGAAAGAAAAGCGTGTTACAAGAGATGTAGCGTTAATGCATTGGCTCGCGTTGGAATTTTATTGTAAATGGCTCCTGGAACAAAAAGGTGAAAAGAGAATGTTGAAATGGCTGTATGTCACTTCAAAGGAGGAAAGTATGACCCAATTGAAATGGGATATACTTTTTTCATTCAGTGATCACCATAAGAAGCTGTCCGAAGAAGTCATACAACGGCTATTAAAAGATGGACTGACTGATTATGTCCATGATGCAATCAGTACAGAAGTTACTGCTTTGGCCGAAAACTGGGAAGAAACCAAAATAAAATACAATAAGATAGAGCAGACTTATGCTTGCAAGATAAATGGATATGAATTCAAATTATTACTTAATACAAAAATGTTATCCAAACTCGGTGCAGCCTTTAATAATTGTGTGGCCACTTACAGAGATAGAATACTTAGACATGAGTCTGTCATAATTTATGTTATGAATAAGGAGGAATATTTAGCTTGTATCGAACTACAAAAAGGATGCCACATAGTACAGGCATCAGGAAAATATAACAGCCGACTTAATAGAGAAGTAAATAATGTTTGCTATTATTGGGCTAAATATCATCATTTGGAAATAGATGTGGATGATATACTTCCAATGTCACCAGAGGAATTAAGCGATTTTGATGATGTTACCGTTGAGCCAATTCCTTACATAAAAGCAGTTGATGAAATGAATTTGGAGGAATTGATAAATCTTGAAACAGGAAAAATCTATAAGGGATATTATCTGAGATTGGAACAGCTTTTGAGTAATTCTAAAAAATACCCATTATCTGCCCCGTATTGGATGGAATTTACCGATGAAATAAGCAGACTGACATACCTGTTACCAGAAGGAGAACGAATTTTTAGCGCAGCTAGTAATGGAAATAACGAGGCCATGATTGCGCTGGGGCGCATGTACTTTAGAGGCAGAGTTATACAGCAAGACTATGAAAAATCATTGGAATGGCTAAATAAGGCAGGAAAAGCAGGCGCCCTAAAGGCTTTTAAGATGGCTGGAACAGTTATGGAGTGCATGAATCGTGAGTTATCAGACCGGGATCGTGCAATATTACTTGGACTATCAGAACTCAGGCACCGCGTGGCTGTAGGAGGATTAGGTTGAGAGGTGATTGCCATGGAAGGATTATCAAGGAAGCAAGGAATAGAATTGATAAGAAAACTTCGACAGAGTACCGAAGGGGAAGAAATATTTGAAATTGCTCAGCAACTAGGCATGGACTTAGACCGCCAGATGGCCAATGAATGTGCGGAAAGAAACAGGAGAACAGCTGCATTAGATACCTCCCAAAGAGAATTGAGGTGAACACTATGGCAAATTTAGAGTTTTCATTCTTCTGCAATATAATGGAGCGTGGGATGAACGGTATATTACCTATAGACGGAACCCACTTCATTTTCGATGATGATCCTAAGAAAGTGATCTGTGATATATATTATTTTGAAAATATAATAGAACTATATTGTGGTGGTGACTGTTGTTCTCCTAAGAAAGAAGCTATTTTTTATTCTGTAACTGAAATGGTAAACTACCCTCTTTTTGACGGAAAATCAATGAAAGACCGGTGGGACCATATTATTGTTCATCATATTGGTGGATATCCTACGCGGGATTGGCTAGCCAGTTGGACTAATTGGCCAAAAGAAAAAATAGCCCAAGTTTATCAATATGATGCGTATCTTCAACAGATTTGGATATGCTACGAAGGCTATCACAGATATTGGAATTGGATTTGACAGAGTGGGATTTAAAAAGACGGCAGAGAAACAATACAATATAGTTTTTATTAGTTACTTAGGATGACTCCAAAGAATTGAGGTGAATAGCATGGCTGGTAAGGATGAAAAAGATTTAGAGCTAATGCACGAAATCCCATTTTCTACTGAGGAGCTTTTGGAAATACTATCTCATGAACCCAAAGAAGATCGGGTGCGGCTCTTTCTGGAAGTCTGCGACAGAGGAATGAAGAAAATCCAAGAAGCAAAAGAAATAGAAGATGGTTGATTTAAGTATTCGATGAAGCAAAAAATACAGCTCCAAAGGAGGCGTTATTATGGGAAAACTCTCTGAAACAGATATGAAAATGTTGGAGAAGGCTGCGACCGAATTTTTGAGGGGAGATAATTGGAAAAAACTTTTCCTTTCGCCCAAAATGCGTCGCCCAAAGGGACAAGATTACCCATCGTTAAAAGGCAAGGGTTATTTAGAAATTCTTGAAGGAGCTTATGGAGATGAATACTATTTTTGGATTATGCCCGTTAAGATTTTCAACGCTAAACCTGATGGAGATCTGCGGAACATTGAATTTTTTCCAAAAGGACAAATATCTATTGATGAAGACTATATAATGTGTTTTCTACGGGTATTTGTAGAAAAGTATCTTAATAAGGATTTTAAAGTCTGGGGAACCCATTTTGACTTTGAGGGGTTTGAATGGTGGGGAGAGAATATCTATTCATATTCAGATATAAAGAAAATGCTTAAGGAAATTACTGAAACAGGAAAGCTGCTGGAAAAAGATTATGATAATCCTGTTTTAGATAAGGTCAAAAAAGATTATAACTATCATTATTTGATTTACAGCCACATACCTGGATTGACTGAAGAAGGCGAGAATAATTTGATCAAAAAGAATATAGGTGTAGTAACAGACTTTTATCGTAGATTTGTAAAGCGTATTGAATTGATGATGAAGCGGTATCCTGACTGTACTCATATAGCATTTGAGTATGGTCTTGAAGGAACTTTTAGGATGAGAGAGGAAGAATGGTTAAAGAAATCTAAGCGCCCTTAATTGGGTGCTTTTCTTTTGGGCGGGGCGTATACCAGGGGGCGGCGATCTTACACTATTTCCCGTGGAGGCAGAGACTCACGTGGGAAAGACTGTTCTATGACTGCCGTTTATCTTGTTTTAAGTTAACCTCGCTGATGTAAACGATTCTTTTTTCTGTCCTTGACGCCCTGTAAGAACTTTGTTAAACTGACCTCAACAGGAACACTTCCTTATTCTAAAGCCGACTTATGCTCGTTTGTAAGGAATTGTTCCTGTTTTTGTTTTGCTAAGCCTGGCATAAAAATCAGGGCCCTTTTGAGAATATAAGTTCTCTGACAGGGTCCTTTTTTTGCCCAGTAAAATATTGCAAAAAATATAGGTTAATATAGAATAAAGAAAAAGAATAATTATTAACTAATAGTGACAGTTGTCATATTGCAAATGGTGTTTAGATTATTGTGTTGGTTAGTATAGGAGGGATTAGCTATGTTACTTAAGGATATGGATCCCAAAGCATTAGATTTTATGAACAATTATTTACTTGAAATTATTACTGGTGAAAAATATGCTGAATTTGACTCAAAAACTATTGAAGAAAAGCTAACGACAATGGGGGATAAGGTTTGTTTGACTGGCGTTTTCCTTTTCATTATAAAGTTTTGTCTGCTTAATGGAACTTTTTATGGACTATTTCAGCAGGAATGAGTAAAGATATGGCGAAATAATTTAAAAAAGTAAAGTTAAATTTTGTATACATGCGGAGTATATGATGGCAGGATGGGACTTAAAATACGGACCAATAAAAGAATTCTACATAAACGATGACAGAATATGGTCATTATTTAATTATGTTTTTTCCGATTCATGCAGAAAGAGAAATACGTATAAATATGGACTTATTAAGTCGTTGCTTGATAGCTTATTTAGTGGCAAAAAGACTGGAATGGGGATTTTTTATACGTATGAAGAGTTATTTGCTCGATTTACTGAAAACTATTGGAATCTAGTTATTAAATATGATTTACGACAGATGAGGCCAGATGGTAACTCTAGGTTATCCAAAATAGAAACCATATTAAAAAGGGCAGCTACAAGTAATGATATTTTATCTACATTGGAGTTTAGTGCTATTGATAAAATAGAACGTAATAAAATAGTACAGTTAGTAACTGCAGATTGTAAGAAGTATGTTGTAGGTGCACTATATGCTGATTTTGATGGGTATATTTATGCATTTGATTTAAATGCGGAAGGTTTAACACTTAGTTATTGTTTTTATGATTTTATGTTGAAATATAAGGCCGAACTGGAACGGTTAAACTATTATTCATGGGCTAAGTTTTTAGAAAAGGTCAATCAGGATAATTTGGTTGTCAGGGTGATAGATAAGCTGGAATTGGCCACTCCACGGCGCAGTGATTTGTCAATTTATAGAGAAATCCTTAGAAAAGAATTTGAGGATAATACCTGTTTTTATTGTGGAAGAAAACTTAAAGACAATGCTCATGTTGACCACTTTATTCCGTGGTCATTTGTTAAGGATGATAAGTTATGGAATTTTGTTTTGTCATGCCCGACATGTAATGAGAGAAAAAATAATCGGGTGCCTTCCAAAGAGTATTTGTTTCAAATCAATGACAGGAATAAAATACTACAAAAATCACATGATGTTGTGATATTATCTGATTTTGAAAGTTATACAGATGGTTTGTTGGATAGTATGTGGGAATATGCTAAACGTAGTGGTATAAAAGAATTTAGATGACAGCACTGGTTCATCAGAAAGGATATCATCATGGCTAAAAAAATAATTGCACTATTTGTGGCATTGCTGATTATTGCTGTTTCGGTTCCAACCATGGCGGCTACGGTCATAAACAAGGACGGATATTATAAGGGCATTAGGCTCAATGGAAAGGTAAAGGTAGTGGACCATTTCCCTGATATCAAAGTAAAAGTAGTAGATGCTTTTCCCGATATACGGGTGAAAACTGTTGACGCATTTCCAGATAAAATCGGGGAGTGGCAGTTTGTAGAATATGGCGAGGATTTTACCATTCAGTTTGTGGAGAGTTTTCCGGACATAAAAATAAAATTTGTAGATGCGTTCCCGGGAGTTGACTGAGGGAATATTTCTTTGTGGAAACAGTATTGCGGTATCTTTTGCTGACAACGGTAGTGGAATAGGAGGATACAAGATGACTAAGAAAGAGTTGAAACTTCATGCGTTGGTTGCGCCAACGGAGACTGTCGTGGTATCGGCTTACGATGAAAATGGCAAGGCAGAGGCATGTACCTTGGCTTTTTACATGGTCAGCAGTCATAAGCCACCCTGTGTCACGATTGCGATAAATGCCACCCAGAGAAGGAAAACACTAAAATGCCTGTTGGAGCAAAAAGCCTTTGTCCTGGGCTTTCCCAGCGTAAATCAGGCAAAAGAAACGGATTATCTTGGGGTAGAATCTGGCTATGAAGCAGATAAGCTGAAGAACATCGGCTTTACGACGAGTGAGGCAAAACAGGTCCATGCACCGATAATCAATGAATTACACCTATCGTTGGAATGTGAGGTTGTCCATACGGTTACTGTGGGAAGCCATACTCAGGTCACAGGGGAAGTAAAGCGTATCATCGCGGATGAAACCATCCTCAATGAAAATGGTATGGTTGTGTTGGAAAAATTACAGCCGTTGATTTATGACGAGGAGCAGCTGCGCTACCTTTGCATCGGTGAAAAAGTGGCTGATGCCTTCAAGAAAGGCATCGAAATGAAAAAGACATTCCAAGGCGATTCCTGAAGGTTTACGAGTTTCAGATGAAACAACGAGGCTTTTGGTGGCTTTGTGTCTGGCAGCAGTAATGCTCTTGCCACTTGTTACTGCCTCCGTGGGACATTTGGAAGATACATTGGCGAGGGGAGCCATTCGCATTGGCACAACGGGGGATTAATTAAAATAATATAAAATAGCTCTCTGCATAAAACAGAGAGCTGTAACGATACTACTTATCCCGGTAATGGGAGCCACATTGAACTATTTTTATTGTCTCATTTTCAATTTTATAAACTATACGGTTAGCATCATCAATGCGTCGGCTCCAGTAACCAGACAAGTTTTCTCCCAGAGGTTCCGGTTTTCCGATACCAGAGTAACCGTTTCTATCAATATCTTTTATGAGATTCAGGATTCTTTTTAAGGTCTTTTTGTCCTGATTTTGCCAATAGCAGAAATCATCCCATGCATCATCAGTCCATGATTTAATCATCGTAATCTACCTCATGGACAGTACCTCCTGTTGCTTCCATCTGGGCTATAGAAGCCTTTAAGCGTGAAATATTTTCATCGGAATAAAAAGGATCAGCGGATACCTCAAAAGGGATACGGCGTTCTCTACATACTTTCTTTGCGAAAATAGTAAATGCTGTGGTCATGGACATTCCCATGTCTTTACAAATGGATTCCATTTTTGTTTTTAATTCTTTTTCCAAGCGGAAATTCACAGCAACCTGTTCCATCTCTATTACCTCCTTTTAAATTAATTATAAAGAAAAATATATACAGTGTAAAGAAAATTCGTTACAAAATAGGAGTAATAATATATCAAAAGTGTATGGACATACCTGAATGGAACAAGTGTCAGAAAGGAGTGGCATAGCCCAAGCAGATATAAGCAATGGTGCCCACGGTTACAGATGCTTATAAATTGAGATGTAGTCTATATTTATGTAAAAATTAACACTTCCTAATATATTATGCAAATGCTATAATGTGGTTAGATAGAAGGTGCCGCCTAGCGGTCGCCATCGTAGTTACTTGTTTTTTTACACGGAATAACCGCTTGGTCTGGCCGGACTAGGAGCGGTTATTTTTTGTTTCCATGATTATGAGCAGAATCACTAGTAAAACTACTATCACATTTTCTTGAGAGCTTTTCGGACATTAAAATAAAAATTGTAGATGCGTTTCCGGGCGTTGACTGAGGGAATCTTGCTGACAATGGTATCAGCATATTCTCCATGTCCACATATAATACAGATTATTTCTTAGTAAAAGAACACAAATGGGGAGAGGCGATGTCTGTCTTGATGAAAGCCGGATATAAATTAAAGCAATAAATCTTACAAAATAAGCTCCGGCGAAGGCTGGGGCTTTTCGTATGTAAGAAAATAAGCCCCTTGTGGAAAAATATAGACTTTTATACAAACGTATGTTACTATTTACCTGGCAATTTTTGTAAGGAGAATTTTTACATGCAAGAAACTATTATTCGTTCTGCTACGGTTAATGATGCGGAGCGTCTGTTGGAGATATACTCTTATTATGTGACGGACACAGCTATTTCATGGGAATATGATGTGCCTTCGGTGGAGGAGTTTAGAGGGCGTATCGAGGACGTACTAAAAAAATACCCATATTTGGTGGTAGAGGAGAATGGGGTTATTTACGGCTATGCTTATGCTCATCCCTTTGTCGGGCGGGCTGCCTACGACCATTCCTGCGAGCTGACAATTTATCTTGATAAGGATGCCAAGGGCCGGGGCTATGGCCGGAAGCTGTATGAGGCTTTGGAAGGTCAGCTGAAGAAAATGGGGATTTTAAATATGTATTCCTGCATTGGCGACCCTGTTGAGGAAGATGAGTATTTGACCAGAAACAGTGAATTGTTCCACCAGCATCTGGGCTTTACCAAGGTGGGGACATTTTATAAATGCGGCTATAAATTTGGACGCTGGTATAATATGATCTGGATGGAAAAAATCATCGGCGAGCACCGTTGAATAAAGACTAGGCGCAGAAGAACCACGCTATTTCCTATTGCATTTGTAGGTTTTATGCTATATAATTTATCCAATGCTAACGAGTATCATTTTATGAAAAATAGTTAGGGGGTTATTATATGGAATTCAAAGATGTAGTTCAAAATCGTTTTTCTTGTAAAAAATATGGCGATCGTCAGGTAGAAGCTGAGAAATTGCAGGCCATTTTGGAGGCAGGACGACTGGCTCCAACTGCAAAGAACCTTCAGGAGCAGCGCATTTATGTGATTCAGAGTGAGGAAGGTCTGGCAAAGGTGGACAAGGTAACACCTTGCAGATATGGTGCGCCTACAGTTTTGCTTGTGGCCTTCGACAAGAATAATGTATTCACCTATCCTGGTGACAAGCGTGATTCTGGTGTTGAGGATGCGGCTATTGTTGCTACCCACATGATTTTGGCGGCGGCCAATGAAGGCGTGGACAGCTGCTGGCTGAATTATTTTAACCCTGATGAGGCGGCCAAGGCCTTTAATTTGCCTGAAAATGAAGAAGTGCTGATGCTTCTGGATCTCGGCTATGCTGCCGAGGAGGGGAAGCCATTGCCAAATCATTTTTCCAGAAAGCCAATTGAGGAAACTGTAACATACATTAAGTAGTATAATTTAAGGCGTAGCTGAAAGGTTACGCCTTTTATATATTTCATACACTTAGGGGTGAAGGATTGCTATGCTTCAGATATATACAGGCAAGGGAAAGGGGAAAACCACGGCGGCTATTGGGCTGGCCATCAGGAGCCTGGGGGCCGGTCACCAGGTGTATTTTTTGCAGTTTATGAAAAGCCTTGCCTACAGTGAGCAGGAGGTCCTGAAAGGATTTTCGCCCAAGCTGCGGCTAAGAACCACGGGAAAGCCTTTCTTTGTGGCGGCTGAGGGAATGCTGTCTGATGAGGAAAAAGCACAGTGGGGTGATAAGGTGGTGATTTTTCCGCCGGGGAACCCGCCAGCAGATTATGTGGCGATGATTGCCGAGGAATTTGCAGTGGCCAAGGGGGAAATTCTGGACATGGAACCTGAACTGGTGGTCCTTGATGAGGTGAATGTGGCCCTTTTCTTCAACCTACTATCTAGGCGGGAAATTGAATCCTTATTGGATGAATTGCCTAAAGCCACAGAGGTTGTATGCACGGGCAGAAATGCTCCCCAATGGTTGCTGGACCGGGCTGATTTGATAACGGATATGCAGGAGCTTCGTCATTATTACACCAAGGGCGTTGAGGCCCGTAAGGGAATAGAAAATTAAAATAAAAGACCGAGGAACCACTAAAATGCTGGCACCTCGGTTTTTTTGTTATAGTGTAGCGGGTGGGGTAAGATGAATTGCCTGGGGCAGATTCCTGGCGACCTCCTCATCATGGGTTATAATCAGTAGAGCTTTTTGCGTTTCATGGGCATGGGCTATAAGTGCATCGACTAGTGAAGCCGCAGTGTGTTTGTCCAAGCCGTCAGTTGGCTCATCTAAAATTAGATATGGGGCGTCACTGGCCACGGCCAGGGCGGTCAACAGGCGATTGCGTTGCCCGCCGCACAGGCGATGACCGTTTTCTCCCAAAGGTTCCTCCAGCTGTTGAGGAAATTGGCGGACTGTATCACTTAGTTGGGCGATATTTAACGCATACCATATTTTTTCCTCGGTAATATGGGGGTGGAGACGGGTAAAGTTGCCACGGATGGATTCAGCAAAGATATGGCAAGGCTGAATGGAGGCTGAGAAATATTTACGCAGCTCAGGGGTAGACCATTCATTATAAGCTTTGTGGCCAAGCTGTAATTCGCCAGTGGTTACGGGCCAAAATTTAAGTAGCAGCTGGGCCAGGGTAGTCTTGCCGCTACCACTGTCCCCACGGATAGCAAGCATTCCGCCAGAGGGAACGGTAAAGGAGAGGGGGGAAAATACTGGCGTGGGATTTGGTTCGCTATCATTATAGGTGAAGGTTATTCCTTCACCTATGAGAGTTGCTTTCGTGGTTTCATGCTCCTCTGTAATGGCGGTGTCTGGTAGCGGCTGGTCATCATGGCTGGATAAAACCCCGGCAATAAATATGCGTTGGGCTGCTTTCTGGGCCTTATGCAGGTGGGGAACCGCTGATGTCAGATCATAAAATTCGACGAACAGCCCCATTCCTAACAGGACCCAAACGGCTAACCAGCGAGGCTCCAATAGATGTATGCTTAGGGCATTGATGAGCAGGCAAATATAGATAATGAATCCTACGTGGCGAAGTAAGGATAAAAGGGTATCAATTGTTTCCTGACGTAGCTGAACCTGTGTATAGGCATCGCTGTATGTAGCAGCAGCCTGATCCAGACCGTCTATAAAGTTTTTCATGGAGCCTGAGGTTACCAGCTCATCCTTTCCCATGGCATAATCCTCCAGCTTGTCCCGATAAGAGGCTTCCAGGAGAGCATCATTGGTGTATCTGCTCATAAGAGCTGGAATAATAAGATGAAGGCCAAACAGAAAGCATAACAAACAGGCTGCTGGTATGGAAATGGTCTGGAGCCATAGGGTAAGGCACAGGGTTAATAGGCCTGTACTGGCAATAGGTAAAAACCAGCGAATATACATATCCCGCAGGGTTTCAGCATCATGGCTGAGTTGTTGAAGGTATTGACCCTGCTGGGGTAGCTCGGTACGTAATGGTAATTGCTTGCACATAGCCCCATAAATTAGCAATTGTAGCTGCTCATAGGCTTTAAAGGCCAATTGGTGGGAAAAAAGGCGCATGAGATAGCGGGTAGCTGCACGGCTTAGTCCAAAGAAGCGCACGCAGGTTATGCCGATGGTCAGGGCATATAGGGGCGGCTGTAGTGCGGCATAGCTAATAATCCAGGCGGCGGACCCCATCAGGCCAATGCCGGTAAGACCAGAAAGGAATCCAGCGGCTATCATTAACAGCATATTACTGATACCGGCTATGGATATGAGTTTGTTTAGTATAGGGATATTATTCATGATGTACCTCTATAGCAATATCGGCCCATTGCCGAACAATCTGGTGATGGGAAATTACAATGAGTGTTTTTCCCTTGGCAAAGTGGCTTAACAGCTGTAGGATATTTTGCTCTTCCTTTGGATCTAATCCTGCAGTAGGTTCATCTAACAGGACTAGGGGGCGATTTTGATAAAGGGCCCGGGCTAAGCCTATGCGTTGCCGTTCTCCGTGGGATAGACTCAGGGCACCGGCCCCTAACTGGGTATCAGGCGACAAATGAAGCCCTACGTCATTTATGATTTGAGTAATTTTTAGGAGTATTTCATCAGTATAGGAGGTCCTTTCAAAGAGGCAGATATTATCCGCCAGTGAACCTTGAAATACATGGGGGGATTGTGGAACATAGGTAATCAGCTTATGTCGGCTGTCCAAGGAAATTTGACTGAGCTCTTTATCCTCCAGCTGGACATGGCCGGTCTGTGGTTGGAGTAATCCAGCCAAAAGCTTTAGGAGAGTGGTTTTGCCCATACCACTGGTTCCATATATACAGGTGATACTTCCGGCAGGAAAATCCAGAGATATACTTTCCAAAGTGGGTAATGGTGCATCGGGGTAAGTGAAGGAAGCATTGGTGATGTGAAGTCCAGGGGGTACGCGCAGGGTGTCCTGATGTTCAGTTATGGATTGATTGGGCCACTGGAATATTTCCTGTAGATTTTTCCAGGCGGTCTTTACATCGATATAGGCATGAAAGGCCATACCGCTTTGCCGTAATGGCTGATAAAATTCCGGTAATAAAAGTAAAAGGCAAAAGGCCAGCTGAAAGGTTATTTCACCATATAATAGCCTGAAACCGATGGATACGGCCAGAATAGCGATGGTAAGGGTGGTAATAAGCTCTATAGTAAAGCTGGAAATAAAGGCCAGACGGAGGACCTTGAGAGATGCCTGGGAAAATAGGTGGCTGAGGGTTGCTAAATGGTTTCTTTGGTGGTGTTCCTGGCGGAAAATTTTAAGGCTGATAATACCTGCCAGGGTGTCTTTAAAGGCCAGGGTCAGTTCATCTAATTGCTTCCATTGGTCTAATGTAGCACGCCTTGTCATATGACCGATTAGCCATAACAGAATGGGAGCTATAGGCAGGGTAACCACCATTATTAGAGCTGACCATGGGTCAAGATAAAGAATGGTAATAAGGATTATGGGGAGTAGAAAAATGATGGATAGAAACGGCGGAGCAATAATAATAAATAGCTTATCCAGGGCTTTAACGCTGTCCAGGGTGAGGAGCTGCAGGCGATGGCTGGGCAGGGCATGAGAACCTATACATTGGTGGAGGCGTTGGCGCACTGCCATTTGGACATACTGGGAGCTATTATGTAGGGATTTTTTTAAGCAAAAGGTTAGCAGGGATTTTCCCAACAAGAAAAATAACAGCAGTCCCAAAGTGACTGCTGTATAGCTATAATCATTATTAATGAACACATCAAAAACCACCTGGCTAAGCTGCCAAGCTATGCCAAGAGTAAAGAGCGAAATTATAAGCTGAAGCAGGCACGTAGTAATTAGTGCCTGCTTTTTGATAGGAAATGACTTAATATTCATGGTGTGTATCAATTTTTACCCGATGTCTAAAGGTCCAATAGGTCCACCCTTGATAAATGAGCACCACCGGTACAAGGCACAGGGCAGCAACGGTCATTATTGACAGGGTGTATTCCGAGGAGGCGGCATTGGTGATGGTTAGGCTCCAGTCAGGATTTAGATTGGAAACCATAAGCCGTGGGAACATGGTCAAGAAGAAACCGGCCGTTAATAGGATAATACTGCCACCGGTTGCAATAAAGGCCCGTTTTTCATGGAGGTGCTTTAAATCAATGGCACTGGCCAATAGAAGGGCTATAGCCAGCACAAATACCACAATTTCAGCTGAGTGGAAGGACAGTAGTCCCTTTGTAATAGGAATAATCAGGAGAATTAGGGCCAGGATAAAGGTACCAAGGAAGCTGCGCAGACCAGCACGTCGAATGGCTACATAAAGCTGTTCATTGTCCAGCTTTAAGGCCAAGAAATTTGCACCATGGAAGGTGAACAGACATAGCGTCATGAGACCGCCGAGTATAGAATATGGGGTGAGCAGGTCAAAGAAGGTTCCTTGATAAAGCATGCTTTGGTCAATGGGGAGACCTACCATAAGGTCAGTCATGGCTACACCCCAAAGGAAAGCTGGTACAGCTGAGCCAAAACATATAGCCTTATCCCACACCTGATGCCAGACCAGGGAATCATGACGGTGGCGAAGCTCAAAGGCTGCCCCGCGTAGTATCAGGGCTATCAGCATTAAAAAGAGGGCCATGTAGAAGCTGCTGAACATGGTGGCGTACACATGGGGGAAGGCAGCAAACAGGGCACCACCGGCCGTAATCATCCACACCTCATTGCCATCCCATACAGGTGCTATGGAGGCCAAAATCTGACTGCGTTCTTCCTCCCGTTTCGTCAGGAGGGGCATTAAAATACCAACCCCGTAGTCAAACCCCTCCAGAAAGAAGAAGCCGGTAAAGAGTACCGCAATGAGGATAAACCAAAGTACGTTATAATCCATCATAAAGCCCTCCCTTCATCGTTAGCCATATCAATGGTAGTCCGACGGACAATACGGCATATAACGTAGAAAGCAATTACTGCCAAAATCAGATAGACAATGGTAAAACCGGACATGGTGATGAATACCTCACCAGGGGTTAGATTAGGGGATACTGCATCGGCGGTCTTTTGTAATCCGACCACAATCCATGGCTGGCGACCAGCCTCGGCGATAAACCAACCGGCAGAATTAGCTACGAATGGTAATGGCAGTAGGAAAGGGGTAAGGGCCAGCAGATATTTGTATTTAAATAACCAATCCTGCTTTATCCATGCCAAGCCGCCGATGAGGAAGGCCAAACCAGCGATGGCACCACCGCTGGCAATCATCAGGCGGAAGCACCAGAAGAGTCCGGTTACATCAGGAATATAGTTGCCGGCACCATATTGCTGTTCCGCGGCGGCCTGTAATTGATTTATACCCTGTACAGCACCTTCAGGCTTGTTGTACAGCATAAAGGAAAACATACCAGGAATCGTTATTTCAGTATCGTTTTGCCGTTTTTCCTGATTAATATCCGCTACTACGGCAAATGGGGCGGGATCTTCCGTCTCCCATAGGGCTTCCATACTGGACAGCTTCATGGGTTGAGCCTCGGCCAGATATTGGGTATGGACATGACCTGTGCCCATGGCCCCCATTATGCCGATTATCAGATAAATGGAGACGGCCTTTAGGGCCTGCAGGAATACCTCTCTGGAAGCATCATCTACAGCGTATTTCCAGCAGCAGATAATTAACAGGACAAAGCCGGCTGTAGCGACACCTGAGAATATGGTGTGACTCATTTCACCAATTACATATGGATTAGTAATAAGGGCCATAAAATCGGTCATTACAGCCCGGCCATTTTCTATGGCATAGCCAACTGGGTGCTGCATAAAGGAATTGGCGACTAAAATCCAGAAGGCCGATAAATTACTGCCAATGGCCACCAGCCAGATACAGGCACAGTGGAGCTTCTCCGGGAGCTTGTCCCAGCCAAATACCCAGATGCCGATGAAGGTAGACTCCAAAAAGAAAGCCGTGAGGGCTTCCAAAGCCAATGGTGCGCCAAAAATGTCCCCCATGAAACGGGAGTATTCGGACCAGTTCATACCGAAGTGAAATTCCTGAACAATACCTGTGACCACACCCATGGCAAAGTTTACCAGAAAGATTGCCCCGAAAAATTTAAGCAGCCTTCGACAAGGCTCCTTCCAATGAGCACGCCTGGTGGTGACATAATAGGTTTCCAACAGGGCTAGAAACAGGGTTAACCCCAGGGTTACAGGAACAAATAGGAAATGATAGATGGTAGTGATGGCAAATTGCCAACGGGAGAGTAATACTATATCCATAAAACCACTCCTTTCACATATTGTGACCATATAAACGAGATCATTATTATTCCTATGTAAATAGTATCACATATTGGCGCTGTTTCAAATGTATACATAATGAAAATGTAAGGCATAAAAAAGGAGCTGTGATTTTTCACAGCCCCCGAGGAACGTTTGATTAAAAATATTAAAGCATGTGAGCTCTCAGCTCTTCGCCGGAAAGTGGGCTCAAATATGCAGGTGCAATGTCAAATACGGTCTTGCAGCCGATATGTCCCTCCTGATGGAGACGGTTAATAGCGCGGGCGTAAGCTACGATTACAGATGCAGTAAATTCTGGGTTGGAGTCCAGCTTCAGGCTATATTCAATAACGTGCTTGTTTTCATTGTTCCAGCCAGTGGTACCGGTGCGGAATACAAAGCCACCATGTGGAATACCGCTGTGGTTCTTCTGCAGCTCTTCCTCGGAAATAAAATGTACAGTGGTATCATAATCAGAGAAGTAGTTTGGCATTTCCTTGATTTCCTTTTCAATGGCTGCCTTATCTGCACCCTCCTCGGCTACCACGAAGCACTCACGGGTGTGCTTTTGACGGGTGGTAAGGTCAGGATTTTCACCGGCGCGTACAGCAGCAAGTGCGCTGTCCACAGGAATGGTGTACTGCTTGCCGTTCTTTACGCCCTTTACGCGGCGGATAGCATCGGAATGTCCCTGGCTTACACCCTTGCCCCAGAAGGTGTAGTCGTTGCCATTAGGGAGAATAGAGTTGGCATACAGGCGGTTCAAGGAAAACATACCTGGATCCCAGCCAGCGGAAATTAGAGCAATATGGGCACTTGATTTTGCGGCTTTATTTACATTTTCAAAATGCTCAGGGATGCGGGCATGGGTATCAAAGCTGTCAATTACATTGAAATGCTTTGCCAATGCAGGAGTCATCTCAGGCAAATCAGTGGCGCTGCCACCGCAGATAATCATTACGTCAATCTTATCAGCAAACTTTTCCACATCATTGGCAGATGCGACGGTTACACCGGAAGTCTGAATCTTAACAGTGGATGGGTCCCGGCGGGTAAATACAGCCACCAGCTCCATATCCTCGCTGTTCTTCACTGCACACTCAATACCACGGCCCAAATTGCCGTAACCATAAATACCAACCTTCATAGTAAATCACCTCATTAAAATTCTATGCTTAGTTAGTATACCATTTTCAATATTTATAACGCAAGAGTTATATTATGTATACAATATTTATCACCTAAAAAAGAATGGTGAATTCATCCTATATTTAATAGCCATGTTGTTATCTTATATGGTAGAATGACCTAAAGGGGTGTCAGATATGAACGAAAATGACAATGTTCAGCAGAATACTGCCGAAAAAGTGAAGGGTGCAGTGAATATTGACCAGTTAACGGGCTTACCGCTGATGCGCTCTTACTGGGATCTGGTAGCAGAAAAGATAGAGAATAATCCTGTTTGCAGTACCATGATGTCTGTGAATATATTGAATTTTCAGTATTTTAACAAATGGTACGGACGTGATAATGGAGATGCTCTGTTGGCAGAGCTGGGCAAATATTTCCAGCAGCTATGTCATGACCATGAAATGATCGCCGGATACATGGGGAATGACTATTTTTCTGTGTTTTTTGAAGAAGATGCTGATTTGGTTGACGCTATCATCGAGAGCGTTAAACTGATTGTGGGCAGATATATGACGGACCCGTTGTTCCGTCCAGTTTGGGGTGCCTACAAATTTACGGAGGACGATACCACTGATGCCATTGATATGTATGATTATACTATCATGGCCATTGGCAAGTGCTATGTCTATTCCTATGCTGATATTAATTGGTTCAGTGAGTCTATGGCCAAGGATTTGGCTACCACTGTCGATTTGATGCCTCGTATTCAGAGGGCTATGTCCAATAACGAATTTACCATATATCTTCAGCCAAAGTGCCAGATTGTGGATGGGCGAATTGTGGGGGCAGAGGCTTTGGTGCGGTGGATAACTGCCGATGGGGAAATGATTGCGCCGGGCAAGTTTATTACTTTCCTGGAAAAGAACGGCTATATTACACAGCTTGACCAGCATGTGTGGGAAATAACCTGTCAGACTATTCGTCATTGGATGGATGCAGGCCTTCCGGTGGTTCCGGTTTCTATTAATGTGTCCCGTATTGATATCCAGAATATGGATGTGGTGCGGATTCTCACAGAGATGGTTCACAAGTACCAGATTCCTGTAAGCACTCTGGAGATAGAGATTACTGAAAGTGCTTATGTGGAAAATGAAGGTATCGTCAAAGAAACGGAAGAGGCATTAAAGCGCAATGGCTTTAAAATTATTATTGATGATTTTGGCAGTGGCTATTCTTCCTTGAATATGCTAAAAGATGTGGATGCAGATGTGCTAAAGCTTGATATGCGCTTCCTGGATTTTTCTAATGGTAATCGGGGACGTGGCATTAACATTATTTATTCCATTATTGATATGGCACGTCAGATTGATTTGCCAATTATTGTGGAGGGGATTGAAACCCTGGAACAGATTGAGCTGTTGTCAATGATGGGCTGCGAATACGTTCAGGGCTATTACTTCTATCAGCCAATGTCCATTGAGAGCTTTGAGACACTGATTTCTGATAAAAATAATGTTACTACATCTAATATACATAAGCGGAAAATGACCCGTTCCTACTTGCAGGATATTACCGCCTATTTCTGGAAGGTAGCCGAGGTGAATCCATGGACCGGGGAATATCATTTTATTAAGAAATCCGAGGAGAAGGACGGTATCATGAGTCCTCGTCCACTAACTATTGAGGAATATTCAAAGCGTTATGTAGAAAATGGTATGGTGCATCATAGTGATAGCGATGCATTTCTCCATGAGACTTCCATAGTAGCGACCCAGCTGCAAATTGCCAAGAAACAGCATCGGCGCAGGGTTCATTTGCGGTGTATGAAGGATGGGCGTTATGTTTGGATTACCTTCGAGTGTATAGTGCCGAATGTGTTCTCCAAGAGCAATCCATGGGTTCTGTACACCTGGAAGATTGCCGATACTGATGTGGCTGCCCGTCAGGATACCATGAATTTAATTGATAAGACCTGTAAGACCATTGTAAAAATGGATGGTTACACTGGTATGTGCGAAATCATCCAGATTGATGGCGAGGAGGAGAATCTTGGCTATCATATTTCCAAGCATTTTGATACTTGGAATAACAATATTATAGATAATCATCTCATTCATTCGGAGGAGCTGCAGGCGTATAAAAAGTTTACGGATATGAAGAGCATGACGGAGCGGCTTGCTGCGTCAGACAGTCCGTTACGCTTCCAGTATCGGCGTCTGGTAGGCGATGTTTATCGCTGGGTTTGTATGACTGTATCCAGGAGTCTTGATTATACCGATGAGCATCCAATATTGATGATTATGGTGCAATATATTAATTATCTGTATGAGCCATATACGCCGGCTGAATTTTCGGAGACCGATTCGGTGAAATCCATACTCAACAGCTTGGTTTTTGTAGCACATCTTGATATAACCAAAGAAACCTTTGTTTCAGCCCAGGATTTGGCAACAGTGGAAGCAGCAACCGGTATTACCAGCGATACTAATTATATGGTAGGCGTAAGGCGCATGGTGAATGATGTTGTATTGCCTGAATTTAGGGAAGTCTATTTGGCGTTTATGGACCGTAATTGGCTTTTGGAGAAATTCGGCGAGGGACATACCGTTCTTTTCCTTGAATATCAACGCTTGGTTGATGGCGAGCCTAAGTGGCTCCTGGTATCCTTGGTTATGTATCGGAATAAAAAGACGGGTCACTTAATGGGTACGGAATACGTCTATAATATAGACTCCCAGAAGCGCATAGAGCTTGAATTAAAAGCCTCTGTAGCATCCCCTAAAAATTAATTTAAAATTCACTTTACAAAACCCTGACCTTATAATACAATGTCATTCGTTTGGAAAACCGACAGTCAAAAATTGCGGTTACAGTTTATGACAAAGGGGATTTATAATACAGTGGTTTTGGAAGATTTGCAGGCGATTCGCCAGGCAAAAGGATATAGTATTCACATGGTTGCTGAAATGCTTAATATTTCAGTGGACAGTTACCTGGAGTTGGAATATTCCGTAAGGGAAGCCAGTGCCCAGGAAATGAGTATGCTGGATATAATTTTTAGTGAGTAGCTTGATTTTGGATTACTCTTGTGATAAGATATATGGTATGCAATAATGGATTAAAATACCTGAGGGGAGTTTTGATATGCTGGATGTCAATACAACAAAAATTCGTTGTTCCGGAGATGTAACCGATAAAACTCATGGTCAGTTTGTATGCGGACCTCTTGATCGTGGTTATGGTACTACTATTGGTAATAGTCTCAAGAGAATTCTCCTGTCATCCATCCAGGGTGCAGCAGTTACTGCTGTGAAGATTGCTGGTGCGACCACCATGGACAGCAAGCTTTCTGACACCCATGAAGATGCAATTGATATAGTTTTGAACGTAAAGAGCCTGTGCATTGAGCCTGTTGAGAACGAGCTGGTGGCTCATATTGATGTTAAGGCTGATGGTGAGGATTTGGAGGTTACTGCTGCTGATATTACGGCAGACAGTGAACTTCAGATTATTAACCCTGAGCTTCATATTGCCACTGTTAAGGCTGGCAAGAAGTTCTCCATGGATTTGAAGATTCAGAGTGGCTGCGGTTATGTATCTGCCGACAAGAATACTTTCGCAGATAAGGGCATGTTCCCTATTGACGTGCTGTTTTCTCCTATTGATCGCGTAGATTATGTAGTTAAGAATACCCGTGTTGGTAACATTACCAACTATGACAGCCTGACTTTGGATATTTTCACCAACGGTTCTGTTATGCCTGCTGATGCTTTGAAGCTGGCAGCTAACATTATGATTGATGGCTTGAACCCATTCCTGGATTTGTGCGAGGATACTGTTGTTGATGAGCCAAATCCTGAGAGCTATAGCCTGTCTTCAGATGACGGGGATAATGCTCATGAGGCAATGGAGGAGCTGTTGAACGCTCCTATTAGCGAGCTGGAGCTGAGTCAGCGTTCCACTCACTGCATGCAGCGCAACAATATCTTTACTATTGGTGATCTTGCTTCAAAGACTACTGAGGAGATTATGGGCTTTAGAAATCTTGGAGCCAAGTCCTTCAAGGAAATTTGCGACAGATTGGCTGAGCGTGGCTTGTCCTTAAAGTCCGGTAGCTCTGTTGACTGATAGTTATTGTTTTCATGTAAACTTTGATACGCCGTTCATTTTGAGCGGCGTGTTTTAATTTTGCAGGATTTTTGTTTCGAATGTGGTAATATATAAAGAAGATGAGTTTTAAAATTACCAAATTTTATTGAGAGAGGGTTCGGATATGCATATCGCTTGCCTGGATACTGAGTCCACCAGTACAGGAATCAGCAATGAGATTTTGGAGTTGTCAATTTTAAATGAGCAGGGGGCTCTGATACACAATCAGCTTTATAAACCCAAGAAGGTTCATAAATGGCATTATGCCGAAAGAGTACATGGCATTACTCCTGAGATGGTGGCAGACAAGCCTTTTTTTGTAAAGCACATACCCAAGGTCCAGAAAATTTTTGATAAGAGCGAAATGATTTTGGGGTTTGCAGTAGATAATGATATAAGGGTTCTGGAAAAATATGGTTTCCAGGATTTACCGGAAAAGGCCATGGATGTCCGTGACCTATATTGGGCTGTCTTCCATGAGGAAAAGGATTTTGATTATTATCATGTGCCACGACTGGTGATTTGTGCCGAGGAATGTGGCTATGTATGGCGGGATGGCTCTGCCCATTCTGCAGCGGCTGATGCTGAGGCCACACTTTTCTGTTTTAACTATCTCATAAGGAAGTTTGTGGAAAAGTACAATCTCTTTGAGCTGCAGGATAAGCCTCATCTGAGTACAGAGGAAATTAATATCGTTTGGGATTACCTGCGGAAGCTGCTTCGCGAGGAGCGCCATAACAAGGCAGTGGAAAAGGCAAAGGGGATGCTTTATTTGGTGAATACTCCTCAGGGGTACGCCGTTTATGCCCGCAAGCGTCCTCTTACAGAGGAGGATCAGGAGCGCTTCAGGGAAAAGAAGCGGCAGGTTATTTCCATTATTGAGCTGGCGGATTCCCAAAAGGGCTACGAGGATTTATTGGCCCGTTTTGCCCCAAAGATGATCGGCGGGGAAAATTATTACAAGGCCTTCTATCAGCTGGACGACCAGGACATTGAGCTCTTTAAAAACTATACCAATGAATTCATCGACGATGCATATCTGGAGGAATGATGTGATAACTGTGTGGAGTATTGTTAAATAAATACATAGCGAAAAGAGAGTCTTCTTTGGTGCTGGCTGAGGAAGATTCTTTTTATTTGGTTAGATTACAATTGAGCAGTAATTTGGTAAAATACTTTTAATAGGGTACTGAAATAGGTATGGAATAATGAACGGGGATTTAATTTATGACATGGATAGATTATCAAGAAAGTGTAAAAAATAATGAAATAGCTGTTTTGGCAATTTCAACGGTTTTATTATTTATTGGGGTATTATGCGAGTTATTAGTTTCAAACGGAGTCATATTTATTGAAGTAGATAATTTGAGTGGGATATCGTTGACTTTGCTGCAAATACAAGCTACCATACTGACTTTGACAATCACAATTATTGCTTTATTGTCAGGTGTTATTTCTACATCATATATGGGGATTCCAGTTGCTGTATTTATTTTGAAAAATAAGCCATATATTCTAACGCAGAAATATATAATTATTTTTGAATTTGCAGGTTTGGTATTTAGTATATTTTGTCATTTGCTTTCGTTTTACAATGTTGTAATTACATTTTTTATAGTAGCTGTTATTATTATTTTGAAATCTATATTTGATGTGTGTGATATTTTTCGAGGAAAACAAAAAATATTAAACGAAATAGAAGTATATGTGTTATATTTAATAGATAATGCAGATAATCGTGCTGAAGTCTGCAAGAATTTTATTTATGATTGGAAAAATGTAGCGCCAGTCCAATCTACTGAAGATTTCAAATTTTATTCTGGCATGTTCTTTAAGTTCGTAAATGCAATGCTTGTAAATGAAATGCAGATGCAGAATGTTAATTCTCATGCTGAAGACATTGCACTTTTCCTTTTAATGCATGATTTGGTAACTTGTAAAATGCGAGGAATTTGTTTTGTTGGAAAATTTTATAATAATTTATGGTGTTGGTTTAATGATAACCAAGATGTTGCAAGTAATTTAAAAAACACACTACAACTTATTGCAAAAGTGGATAATGCATGGTATAGGGCATTGAATACTATTGATGCAGAGATGATAGAACAATATAATTTCAATTTTAATTATTTTTCTGAGTCAATAATTAGGGTGGCTTCATTTACGGAATATGCATTGAAATATGACTCATATAGAGTATCATCCGTCAATGGCCTTGCCAGAATCATAGGCAAGTATATTAATAAACAATATGGGAAAAGTAATATCGTTAATTCAGATTTTTGGCAAAGTATTTTGACAGATGATGGAGTTTGGTATTTTAATGATGTACCAAAAGAATCAGAATGGTTTTATTATAAATCGTTAGCACTAAGAGATTTTAATCTTTTTTATGGTTTTTTGGTGAACAAGCAAATTGACTATATAGATGAAAAATATTTTGAAGCATTACTGCAGAAACAGTACCAATTTGATAATTTGGCATATATTTTAAAGGTAATGTTAATTCATTGTTTTATGTATTATATTGCATACAGAGAAGATACATCTTGTGTAGATAAATCTGTTCAAGAACGTGTAAAAAGAATTCTTGTTAATAACGACATTAAAAATTTAATAATTGATTTTTATTATAGTGTATCTGGAAATAAAGAATTTTTAGAGGCAGATATAGAAAGACAAATGGAAGAAATTCTTGGTAATTACGAATTAATGCCAAAATCTCAAACTTGTAAAGCAATGATAATGAGTGATGTCATTAGAGAGTATTTTTTATATGTTGCACTAATAATTAATAGATATTCATTTAGAGATACAACATTAGAAAAATTGTTAAAGACACAAAAATATTATAGCTATTTAGTGGAGCATAATTATGCTAAGTTAAAAAGTAAAATTGCGGAAATGTGTGATATATTTGAAATTAATCGTCATAATAATGGCGGTGTAGTTGTTGATATGGATGAAATATTGTTTCCTTTTGTGAATGTTATGAACAAAAAATATAAACAATATATAATACATGAAGCTCAACAAAAACAGATGACGTACGAGCATGAAAATATTCATGATAAGGCACAAAAATATATAGAAGATTGGATAAGAGAAGAGATAAACTCCAAAATTATTGGATTTAATACTAAATGTGATAGAGTAAAAAAATATGATAATGTTCATATTTTTAGGATAACGGATTTTACTGATGGTATAGGAGAAAGTAAGCAAAGAATACCTATGGATTATGCAATTTCAAATTTCTTTCGACGGATTTTAGAAAAGTTGTCAAAGGATTTTGGCATGAAAAACATTGATAGAAGTGAGTTGTTTAAATCAGATGAGGAATTTAGAAATTATATAATTCAAAACCAGTACGACACATTATTTGGTTCACAATATGTCTTTACATTTAGTGACTATAAAGGATATACGGAACATATGGATTTTTTGGATTCATTGCATTGTATATTGGTGCCTGGAGGAAATAGTGGAATGGCGTTATCTCATAATTCATTACTATTAACTGTTGATGATTTACATGTAGATATTTTTTCGCCTTCAATAGAGTATTTTGATAATATAACAAAAGATATAGAGACTGGATTATATAATTATTGCCCTTTTTCAGGGATGTCATTAAATTTTGAAGAAAATGAATTAGAAGAGCTGCTTCATAATGAACGCAAAATTGTTGACGTTTACGTAAGTGTAACCATTGGTTTTAGTGAAGATCATGGAAATGGTATTATTATTACAAGGCAACGTGATTTTTAATTATTTATTATCGTTTAAAATAGGTATATGTTATTTGTTTATAAAAAGAGCTTAGGATTAATAATAAAGGGGTGTAATCATGGCACGGAAAAAGACAGCTGATGACAAATTAAGGGATATTGATTATTACGACCATTCTGATAAGAAACGGGCCAACAATCCGAAGGTGGGGATGTCCAGATATGATAAGGTCGCTGAGGAGAGCGCAAATTATTCATATGACCCGCATATAGACCCTTCTTTGCAGTGGGCTGGCAAAAAGGAGCGGGAAGAATTCTCTGTTCCGAGCAGCTCTATCCATATCCATGAGGTAATTAAGCCTCTGAAATTAATTAAGAATGTTACCAAGGTACGTGCAGATGAAAATGATATGCGTACCTTTAGTTTGTTTGAGGAATATGACCCGGTTGAAAAAATGAAGAAACGTCAGGCTAATATTGAGTTTTATTAGCATGGCGTTGACTGGACAAATAGATTAATTGCCGGGGACAGTCTGGTTATTATGAACTCGATGCTAGAGAAAGAGAATATGGCTGGACAGGTTCAGATGGTTTATTTTGACCCGCCTTATGGTATCAAGTATGGCAGTAACTTCCAGCCATTTATAAATAAAAAGGATGTTACAGACAAAAAAGATGAGGATTTGTCTCAGGAACCTGAGATGATAAAAGCCTTTAGGGATACTTGGGAATTAGGTGTACACTCTTATCTTTCCTATATTCGTGACAGATTATTATTAGCTAGAGAATTATTGAATGAAACTGGAAGTGTTTTTGTTCAAATATCTGATGAAAATACTCATCATATAAGGGAAATATGTGATGAAGTGTTTGGTAAAGAAAATTTTTGTCGACAAATATTTTTTAAAAAGACAACGGGACAGGCTACTAAATTACTTACTGTAAGTGGTGACTATATTCTTTGGTATGCAAAGGATATAAGTCTTATAAAATATCATCAGCTGTATCAACCAAAAGATACTAGAAATTTAGATAGTTATACATATATTGAATCACCAGATGGTAAAGAAAATAGAAAAATGACATCTGCGGAAATAAATGATAATTCTTTAATTCCAAAGGGATGGAGAATATTTTCTCCGCAAAATCTTCGTTCTCAAGGATACAGTAGTACAAGTACTTGTATTTATAGTTTTAAAGGTAAAGATTATTATTGTGGGGACAATAATCATTGGAAAACAACACCAAAGGGATTGGATGAATTAGTTAAAAATAATAGAATTATTGCTAAAGGAAATGGTATAAACTATAAAAGATATGTTGATGATTATCCTGTAGTTCCTATAACTGAACAGTGGATGGATACCGCTATTGCGGGATTTTCTGGAGAAGAAAAAATTTATGTTGTTCAAACAGCTACGAAGGTAGAAACTCGTTGTATGCTTATGACCACTGATCCTGGCGATTTAGTTATGGATATTACTTGTGGCAGTGGAACTACCGCTTATGTGGCTGAACAATGGGGAAGAAGATGGATTACTTGTGATACATCTCGTGTAGCGATTGATTTGGCAAAGCAACGAATAATGACAGCTACATTTGATTATTATAAATTAGCTCATGAAGAACAAGGGGTTGGAAGTGGTTTTATATATAAAACAGTTCCTCATATCACACTTAAATCAATAGCTAATAACACGGAACCTGATAAGGAAACCTTATATGATCAACCTGAGATTGATAAGACTAAAGTAAGAGTATCAGGGCCTTTTACAGTAGAGGCTTTACCAGCTCCAGTAGTAAAATCTTTGGAGAATGTAGACATTGAGTTTAATAATAATGCTACGGCAAAGCAGTTTGATTGGTGCGAGGAATTGAGAGCTACTGGTATACTTGGAAAAAATGGTTCTAAACTTGAATTTAGTAGAGTGGAACTGCTGGAAGGGACGAAGTTTGTTCAGGCAGAGGCTGAAACAAATGAAGCTAAGCCTCGTAGGGCCGTTATTTGCTTCTGTGAGGAAACAAAGACTCTGGATTCTCGTATGGTAGATAATGTATTAGATGAAGTTCAGACCATGCGCCCAACACCTCAGATAATTGTTTTCGCTGCATTCCAGTTTGACGCGGATGCAGCCCAGATGATTGCGGAAGTAAAATGGCCAGGTCTTACTATTCTAAAGGTACAGATGAATACTGACCTTATGACCGAAGACTTGAAGAAGAAGCGTTCATCTGACCAGAGCTTCTGGCTGGTAGGTCAGCCCGATGTGGAGCTGATAAAGGATAATCGGACAAAGAACCGTTACAAGGTAGTGGTTCATGGCTTTGATTACTATGATGTAAAAACTGGCAAGATAACTTCCGGTTCTACCAATAATATTGCGATGTGGATGCTGGATACAGATTATGACGGAATGTGTGTGGAGCCGGAGCAGGTTTTCTTCCCTATGGGTGGTAAGAAAGATGGCTGGAACAAGCTGGCCAAGACATTAAAGGCTGAAATAAATGAGGAATTGATAGATAAATTCGCTGGCAATGAGTCCATTTGGTTTAATGTTGACGATGGGGAAAAGGTTGCTGTCAAAATCATTGATGACCGTGGAATCGAGAGTATGTGCGTATTTAAGGTTGGTGAAGAATAATGCCAAAGGTTATAGACAAGCTCATTATTAATTCACCCTACGAGGAACCTAAACACCATTGGAGATATGACATTGAAACACAGATGTTTGAACAGGAACCGGGTAGAAGACCAGCAGGATATTTTGTAGCTGGTGAAGGTGGTAACGAATATAACGATATTGGTAGGTTTATAGAGCTGCCAATGGTTAATCGTATCAGACCTCGTGTAAAAGCATGGAGAGAAGCTGGTTTCCCAGGTGTAACAGGAATTACCCGGAAGCTGCTAAATCATTGGCACGACGCGGAAGCAAGACAGCATCAGTTTTTCTTTTGTCAGCTGGATGCTATTGAAACCATAATATGGTTTGCGGAAGCTCCAGCTAGTGATAGAGTTGGAATAAACATTGAAGGAGATGGGGGAGAATTTCGCCGGTTATGCACCAAACTCTGTACTGGTGGCGGTAAGACCATTGTTATGGCCATGCTTATTGCGTGGCAAGTATGTAATAAAGTTACCTATCCGCAGGATAAGAGATTTTCCAAAAATGTCTTTATTGTGGCACCCGGTCTTACAGTAAAGAGCAGATTACAGGTATTGAAAACTGGCGGGCAGGACAACTATTATAGCCAATTCTGTGTTGTTCCCAATACTATGCTGGATAAGCTGAATCAGGGGACTATTGTTGTAACTAATTGGCAGGATATGGAAACTGAGTCAGAGGAAGCACTGAAGAAAAAGAAGTCCGTAGATAAGCGCGGGCCACTGTCAGACGAAGCATTTTCACGCAAAGTATTGGGTGAGCTGGCCACTGCTCATAATATTTTGGTTATCAATGATGAGGCCCACCATGCCTGGAGAAAAAATCCTGAGATTAAAATAAAAATTGAAGGTAACAGAGAAGAAAAAGCGGCTGCCAAGGAATATGAAAATGAGGCAACCGTATGGATCCGGGGATTGGATAGAATCAACAAGACTCGGAATATTTTGTGTTGCTATGATTTTTCAGCTACTCCTTTTGCTCCATCTGGCAAGAAGAATGATGAAGAAGCCCTGTTTTCTTGGATAATCAGCGATTTTGGTCTTAATGATGGTATTGAGGCTGGTTTGGTGAAGACACCACGTATCGTCGTAAGAGATGATGGTACTTTAAATACCAAGAATATGAAGTCCAAACTTTATCATATTTACCGGGATGAAGAGGTTTATGATGATATTACGCGGGATGCTGATAAAACTGAGCCACTGCCTACATTGTTGAGAAATGCTTACTATTTGCTTGGCAGAGATTGGCAGGAAACATACAAGGAATGGGAAAATGCTGGAAGTAAGGTTCCGCCTGTTATGATTACCGTTGCCAACAGAACAGAAACTGCTGCTAGAATCCAGTATGCTTTTGAGCATGAAAGAATCCCTATTCCTGAATTATGTGAAAAAAGTAAAGTGGTTCGCATTGACTCAAAGGTACTGAAAAGCACAGCTGATGTTAAGGAAATTGACCTTGGTAGCGTAGATTTATCTGATACCAGCGTGGATAATATTGCTGCATATCTGCGGCAAATGATTGATACTACTGGACAAGTAGGTGAGCCGGGAGAGCAGCTTCGGAATATTATTTCTGTTGGTATGCTGTCAGAAGGCTGGGATGCCAAAACCGTTACTCACATCATGGGATTGAGGGCATTTTCTTCACAGTTACTGTGTGAGCAGGTTGTTGGCCGTGGTCTGCGTCGTACTAGTTATGATGTGGATGAGGAAACAGGACTGTTCAAGGCAGAGTATGTAAATATCTTTGGTATTCCATTTAGTTATCTACCGCATGAGGGGGGCGATGACGGAGGCAAGGAAAAGCCGGAGAAGCCTAAGACCAGGATAGAAGCTCTGCGTGACAAGAAGGAATATGAGATTTCCTGGCCTAATATTGTCCGTATCAATAGAGAATTCAGACAAAAGTTGTCCGTTGATATGAGCAAGATTCCTCAGCTCAGAATAGATGCCAGCGAGGTTAGATTGGCTGCACAGTTGGCTCCTGTGGTTGATGGAAAAACCGATTTGTCCAAGTGCATTGATATTGATTTGGAGAAATTGGATGATGTGCTGAGGCTTCAGAGCATAATTTTTAAAGAGGCTGCTGAAGTGTATGAGCAGATGGCCAAGGAAACTGTTTGGGCTAAGGAAGGAACTGCATACGGACTGTTTGGTCAGGTTGTGGCTTTAGTAAGAGAGTTCTGGGATGCCGGGAAATTCAGTGTTTATCCGATGTCATTTTCTAATAATGAGCTGAGAAAAAAGATTGCGGCCATGCTGAGTATGTCAAAAATTGTAAATCATGTATGGAAGTACATTGAGCAGGAGCAGACTGAAAAGTGTATTCCTATTTTTGACCAGGGCAAGAAGATATGCTCTACTGGGGATATGCAGGTATGGTTTACCACGAAGCCTTGTAATCTTACCCGTAAATCCCATATAAGTCATTGTGTTTATGACAGCTCTTGGGAAAGTTCCACAGCTTATGAGCTGGAGAGAAATGACCATGTGGTAGCGTGGGCAAAGAATGATCATCTAGGCTTTTATGTAAACTACAATTTTGCCGGGCAATACCATAAATATGTACCAGATTACCTTATCAAGCTGGATAACGGCCATATGTTGGTTCTTGAGGTTAAAGGCAAGGAATCTGAAAGGGATAAAGTTAAGCGTCAGTATTTGCAGGAATGGATTGAAGCTGTAAACAGTACCGGGGAATTTGGTATCTGGCATTCAGATTGCATTTACGGTATAAAGGATAGCACAGATACTATTGCAAAATATCTGTGAGAGAGTTATTGTTAGGTATAACTTTATACTTTGTGGATGGCAGGGTTATAGATAAAGTATAACCCTGCTTTTTGCTTGACTTTCACACATTAATTTTGATATATTTAATGTGTGAAAGGTAGTGAACGCATGAGTAAGGTTATTGATAAGCTAATAAATGAATCTTCGGACGGGTTGGTGCGAGTATACGATATTGAGGCTAATGGTGGGTGCAGGCAGTCAGTGGCAAAGTATGTAAAAGAGGAATCCTTGGTGCGTGTGGGGCGAGGATTATATCAAATTACGTCTCAGTGGCACGATGGACTATATACGCTTTGCCAGCGATATTCCAGGGGGGTAGTTTCCCATGATACGGCATTATACATCCATGGATTTACGGATAGAACACCGGCTACATATATCATGACCTTTCCCCAAGGATATAACGCCCCATCATTAAACAATGAAAATGTTGTAATTAAACGTGTCAACGCAGATAATTACAAAATGGGTATAGTGGAGGGAAAGACTTTATACGGTAATCCCATAAAGGTATACAGTTTGGAACGCACTTTATGCGATATCGTTCGGGGAGAGGGGAGCGACATTCAAATTGTCGTAAATGCAATGAAAAGATATGCGAAGTACGACAAAAAGAATATAAATCTTCTAATGGAATACGCAGAAAAATTGCGGGTAAAGAGGAAAATCCTGAGATATATGGAGGTGCTTTTATGAAAACGAAAAATGCTATGCAGTTAAAAGCACTGATTAGGAACAAAGCCAAAGAATGGGGGATTAGCCCCCAATTAGTTCTCCAAAATTATATGCTGGAACGACTATTGGAACGCATGAGTAAGTCAAAATATGCAAATAATTTTATTATCAAGGGCGGGTTTCTTTTATCATCTATTGTAGGGCTTTCTTCCAGAGCCACAATGGATTTAGATACTACGATTAAAGGATTTACTTTAACCAAGGAAGCATTAAACGAAATTATAACTGAGATATGTCAAATAAAAATAGATGATGATATTACTTTTGAACTTTTGCGTATTGATGACATACGGCAAACAGATGATTACCCTGGTTTAAGAGCATATCTGGATGCAAATTATGCTCCCATGAAAGTACCACTTACTATTGACGTAACTACAGGTGATGTGATAACGCCGAATGAGGTAGAGTTTTATTTCGCCTCAATGTTTGATGACACAAAAATATTGATGTTGGCATATACGTTGGAAACAGTTTTGGCTGAGAAAATTGAAACCATTTTATCAAGAGGTATTGCTAATACCAGACCAAGAGATTATTACGATGTCTATATTTTGTATAAAACCAAATCAGCTGACATTGACCCGGTGCTTCTTAAAGAGGCTTTGAATGGGACATTAAAAAAACGCAATTCAGAGAATGCCTTAAATGATTATAAAATAATACTCGATAACCTGGCTGGAAGTCAGGAATTACAACGCATATGGAAGAAATATAGGAAGTCGTATTCTTATGCGTTCAACATTGAATATCAGGACACGTGCGATGCGGTAAGAGATTTAATTGAGAGAGCCAATATGTAAGTAAATCGTCCAATGTCTTTGTGACAAGGTTGACAATAGGCCACCTTTGTGGTTAATTAGACAACGAGGGATAGAGACGGAGGCTTTTATGACGTTAAAAAAGAAAATTATTTGGTCCACGATTTCAGTATTTGTGCTTCTATGTGTTTATGTGTGCTATGTGGCGCGGCCGGTGGATGTGGCCACTGACACAGAGGTGGAGGGCTTAAATAGTGAGGTGGAGCAGATACTGTATTATGCAGGGCTTGCCCCAAGCTCTCATAATGCCCAGATGTGGGATGTGACGGTATATCCCGCAGAGGGGAAGCTGGTTATTTCCCCGGATACTTCCAGACTTTTGTACGCAGTTGATCAGGAGAGCAGGGAAGCCTATATTTCCATGGGTGCTTATGCCCGCAGCTGTATGCTGGCCTTCGAGGCTTATGGATATAATACCAGTCTCCATGTCAGTGACAACGGCCAGAGTATTACAGTAATTTACACCAATAGTGGCATGGCCAGAGATGAGGGCCTCCTTAATTTGATGAAGCGCCGCCATACCGACAAGCGGGAATATACATCGGCTGCTATACCTGAATTTTTTCAGGAGGGAATCAAGGGAATCAGAGGAGCTGTATTTGTTCCTGATACCACTGAGGCCTTTTCGCTAATAAAGGATCAGACACTGTCTGCGGCTGAGGAACAGAAAGACAATCAGGAAATAAGGGATGAGCTGGCTGACTGGCTTCGTTTTTCAAATTGGGAGGCTGAAAAGAAAAAGGATGGCCTTACCGCAGAGCAAAACGGGATTACCGGCTTGGGCAAGGTTATATATTATACTCTTGGTACTCACTGGTTTGCCAAGGGAGATACATTTGCCCAGACTGGATATGAAATGGCTCAGAGGCAGGCGGATAATTGTGCAGGCTATCTTTTGATTACCTCCAATGATACCAATATGGGCTATATTGAGGCTGGTATGCATCTTACAGAAGCGTGGCTTTATGCCGTCCGCAACGACATTGAGGTGCAGCCTCTGAGCTTTGCTGTGGAAAACAAGGCTCGCCGTTTCGCTATTCAGAATGCCCTGAAGCTGCCATATACACCGCAGATGGTGTTGCGTATAGGCTATGTGGATGGTGCCTACGGAGCAAATGCGTTGGTTCGCCGTGATTTAAAAGACTATATTGAAGTTAAATAATTTAATTATTGAATTGCTTAAAAACCGTTGTGGAGTTGAAAAATGAACTCTGCAGCGGTTTTGTTATTACTAACACCCTTTAAAAAGTTAAAGTGTTTCTTTGTTTTCCTGTCCACCTGTGGTAGAATAATTGTGTTGTCGTGTAAGTGGGTGTATCGACAGAACAAATAAATGTCGTTGGGAGAGATACAGATGCATCAGGAATTTTTGATGGGCAATGAAGCCATTGCCATGGGTGCCATTGCTGCCGGTGTAAATCTGGTGGCTGGATATCCAGGTACCCCCTCCACCGAAGTGCTGGAGACTGTGGCGAGACGCAGGTCACAGGATACCTATGTGGAGTGGTCTATTAATGAAAAGACGGCTATGGAGGTGGGGGCCGGAGCTGCCTATACCGGAGCCCGGGTTATGGTAACCATGAAACAGGTGGGACTTAATGTGGCTGCGGACCCGCTTATGTCCCTTGAATATATAGGTGTTAAAGGTGGAATGGTGGTTTTGGTTGCGGATGACCCAGGCCCTATATCTTCCCAGACGGAGCAGGATACCCGCCATTTTTCCAGATTTTCCAAGCTGCCATGCTTTGATCCCTCCACAGTGCAGGAGGCTTATGAGATGGTGCAGGATGCCTTTGAGTATTCGGAAAAATATAGGACACCTGTCTTTCTCAGGTCAACAACCAGAGTTTCACATGGATATGCCTCCATCAACGTGAAGGATGAAGGTGAATACAAACATAATAAGCCGGAGGGCTTTATAAAGGACACCAAGCGCTGGGTTATATTTCCCAAGCTGTCCTACCAGGCTCACATAAATATCGAGGCCCGTAATGTGGAGCTTTCCAAAGAGTTTTCCTCTTATACTAAGAATTTGCTGCTTAATATTGAGAATAGCAAATTCCCAAAGAAGGGCATTGCCACTGGGGGATTTAACTACACTTATGTTTCTGAGGCATTAAAATCTTTAGGCGATGTGAGACTGTTAAAGATTTCGACACCTCACCCTTTCCCGGAGGAACTGGCGTTAAAGTTTCTGACGGGACTTGATGAGGTGATATGTATAGAGGAATTGGATCCTGTTATTGAGCGGGAGCTTATCTATATAGCGGGAAAATATCAGCTACCCGTAAAGGTATATGGCAAGCTGACACTGGATGTAAAAAATTCCGGGGAGAATACCCTTGATTCAGTTATGGGGAATTTGACTAAGTTTTTGGGGACCGAATCTCCAGAAAATGCAGCTCTTACTGAGGCCGATAAGGCAGAAATGCCAGAATTACCAGTTCGTCCGCCTGTCCTTTGCGCCGGCTGTCCACATCGTGCCTCTTTCTACGCTGTAAAGCAGGCCATGAAGGGGAAAAAGACACTTTTTGCAGGCGATATTGGCTGTTATACCATGGGGAATGCTATGCCACTTGATATGGTGGATACATGCCTTTGCATGGGGGCAGGACTGGGAATCGCTCAAGGGGTGGACCATATTGAACCGGATACCAGTTGCTTTGCCTTTGTAGGTGATTCTACCTTCTTTGCGGCAGCAATACCGGGAGTAATAAATGCGGTTTATAATCAGGCGAATATGACCCTGATTGTTCTGGATAACTCGACCACTGCCATGACGGGACACCAGCCTCATCCCGGTACCGGTCATACCATGATGGGTGATGTGGTTAATAAAGTTAGCATAGAAAAGATTTTAAAGGGCATTGGCCTGGAATTTGTGGAGACAGTAAATCCATTGGATTATAAAAAATCCGTGGAAACGGTAAAGGCTGCGGCGGCTTTGCCTGGGGTTAAAGCAATTATCTTTAAATCTCCGTGTATCGCCATTGTCAAATCTGATAAATGCCTGTCAGTGGACCATGAAAAATGTATAAACTGCCGTAAATGTATCCGTGAGATCGGCTGTCCGGCCCTGATAATTCGTGATGACAAGGTAGTCATTGATGATTCTCTCTGTACCGGTTGCGGACTTTGCAGTCAGATATGTCCGGCGGGAGCAATTGGAGGTGATCATCATGAGTAAGAATATTGTCCTTTGCGGTGTTGGTGGTCAAGGAACCATTCTGGCGTCCAAACTCATTAGCGGAGCGGCCATGAATAAGGGGATTCTCGTTAAAAGTGCCGAGACCATTGGCATGGCTCAGCGTGGCGGCAGTGTATTCAGTCATCTGAGACTGGGGGATGATGTGGATTGTCCAATGATTGCCAGTGGCAGTGCTGATATAATCATAGGCTTTGAGCCTGGAGAAACGGTTCGTATGCTCCCATATTTAAAAAAGGGTGGCCAGGTTATTGTAAGCAGTCGCCCGGTGATGCCGGTGACGGCTGCCTTGGCAGGTTCCAACTACAATGGTAGTGAGATGCTGGACTATATAAGAAACAAGGTCGAAAAAGTTATTGTTATAGATACCGAAAAGGCCTGTAAGGAATTGGGCTCTGCAAAAATAGTAAATCTGCTGCTTTTGGGGGCGGCAGTAAGCAGCGGTGCATTGGGACTTGATGAGGAGGATATCCGTAAGGTTATTCTCACCAGAATTCCTGAAAAATTTCATGAGCTTAATTTTAAAGCTCTGGAATATGCTAAAAAATGCAGCCATTAAGATACTTGTATAAATTAGGCAACCTAAAATAATTAACTGATAGGGGAATTCGTAATGAAGATAACAGAGGAACAGCTTAAGCTTGTAAATGATCGTATAGATGCCCTGGAGGCTGCCAACAGCTTTTATGGAAAGAAGCTGGAGGAGGCCGGCATAAATCATGTATCATCTCCGGAGGAATTTGAAAAACTGCCATTTTCTGAGAAAAATGATTTGCGGGAGGCTTATCC
>NZ_JAZTZI010000161.1:0-1459 GCF_045637405.1 Anaerovibrio sp. | reverse complement strand
CAGGATGAATGCTTCCTATAAATAATTAATGGCCGGTACCGGAGATATCGTCTCCAGTACCGGTTTCGTTTTTTATACACCATCTGACTTTAAAGGCAAAACCATTATTCATTGTGGCTTTCTTTCATATTTATTCCTCCTTATACAAAGGATACTGCGTGTCTTCCGAACTGCAAATACGCTTTACTCAACCGACGATACTTTCAAAAATCCAGTCTTAAATGGGCATCTCACCTTCTTTGGAAGCCTGGATTTTACCTATGGCTCCTTAGCCGGTGTAGTTACCGCCCTGGATCAAAGTCTGCAGGTATACCACAACAAAGCCCAGGGAATTCAGGATGATCCAGGTGACTTAGTAAGCCAGCACTCCAAGAGATAAGCAGCTTCTCATCAAGAATTTAAAAAGCCCAGAAACCGCAATGGTTTCTGGGTTTTCTTTTTGCCCGCACTCCCCTGTTGGCAAGATGCTGGAATATATGATATCCACTGCTTTCCTTTTCTTAAATTTTTCGTGAACCGATTGAATTCAGATTATCTGTTTGTTAAACTATAGGTAACAGATAAGCTTGAATCGGGAGGTGTAACGCTATGATATACAATGCCAAAGAATTAACCCTAAATGTTCAGGATCTGCAGTTTGATTATATTACATTCGGCCACGGAACAAAGCCATTGGTTATGATACAGGGGCTTAATACAAATGGAATAAAAGGTGCTGCCCTGTCCCTTGCTTATATGTACCGCATTTTTGCAAAGGATTACAAAGTTTATCTGTTTGACAGAAGACCCGCCGTTCAAGAAGGTATTACTGTAAGAGATATGGCTTCGGATATTGCCATGGCCATGGATATATTAGGCATCAAAAATGCTGATTTGTTTGGCGTATCACAAGGAGGAATGATTGCACAATACCTGGCAATTGACAGGCCTGATTTGGTAAGGAAACTGGTTCTTGCCGTAACTCTTTCCCAAAATAACGATACCGTAAAGAAGATTGTCCATAACTGGATTGAACTGGCAGAATTGGGAGCCATGAAGGAACTTGTAGCAGACATGGCTAAAAAAATGTATTCTGATACCTATATAAAAAGATATCGTCCGTTTATGTCACTGCTGACGATTCTGCAAAAGCCAAAGGATGTGGGGCGGTTTGTTATACTGGCCAAAGCCTGCCTTACTTGTAATACATACGAAGTTCTGGACCAAATCAAATGCCCTGTGTTTGTTCTGGGGGGCAGACAGGATAAAGTCGTTACCGGTGTGGCTTCCGAAGAAATTGCATCGAAACTCGGATGTAAAATACATATGTATGATAGCTTGGGACATGCTGCGTATGAAGAGGCGAAGGACTTTAATCAAATTGTATATGACTTTTTAATTGGGTAGACCAATTCCAATTTGTTGACCGGTAAGAGCGAGATTCTGTACACCGTTTGATACAGTGCGTTATGTGCGGGTT
>NZ_JAZTZI010000160.1:0-11563 GCF_045637405.1 Anaerovibrio sp. | reverse complement strand
ATTTGGCAAAAAGAGCCAATTCCTAATAATGTATAATGCCTTATCTGCTTGCTTCTTTGAAAAATGGAAAATATTGAGGTAAAGGGACGAATGGAGCAAATTCCAACGTACCAAGTCCCTCAAAGAACAGTTAGCCGCACTCCAAAGCAAAAAAGCACAGAATGACTACCAAGAGCTTTTGGATTACATGAAGAATAACAATCTGTCTGCCGGCGAAGTTCTCAGCAAAATTAGATAAAGAAAGGAGGAGGAGCGTTTACGCGCTCCTCCTCCTTTCTTTATTTGGATGCTTGCCCTATATCAGCTCAAATTATTCATCATTTTTTCGTAATTGCAAACAGTTACTTTAAATTCCCTTATGTATTCTTCTATTGTGTTTTCAAATGGATGAGCTCCTTGCCATTCTAAAAAGCCAAGGATGAAGGTAGTGACGATGTGGGCGCGAAAATTTGGCTTTTCCAGCTTTATTCCTTGCTTTTCCTGTAACGTAAGATATTCCCGAGTTATGATTTGTTGCATATCATGTGCAATATCTATTTTATCGGTATGGATTTTTTTGAGAAGGTTGAGCTTAGGGATTGTTGTGATGAAGGTGTGGAGCAGAGATTCCATTATGGTCTTATTGTCTGCTCCAGTCAAGGAGGCTGTTATGCGTTCATGAATTCCGGTCTGAAATTCCTGTAATGTCGCAGCAGATATTTTTTCTGCTAAATCGTATTTGTCAAGGTAGTGGGCGTAGAATGTCCCTTTGCTAATCAATGCCTGAGTTAGTATTTTTTGTACTGTGATTTTATCAAAGCTATGTTCCTCTAAAAGGGTCATAAATGCTGCTTCTATACAGCGTTTTGTCTTTACGACTCGTAGATCTTCATTACTGGACATTTTCTGTGCCTCCGTATAGATAATAGACTTTTTTATACACTGTGTATAGTTATTATACCATACATTTCAATTTGTCTGTTGATTTCAGCGTATGATTTCAAGATAATAAAATCAATAAATGTAATCAGAAGGGAGAAGATTATAATGGTTCGTTTTGTTAGATGGTATGCTTTGGAAATATATACGCTAATCGCGTTGATTTTTTTGACTTATATGGGAGTTGTTGGGACTACAACATTCACACAGAAAGCGATGGCGGTATATACCTTGTTATTTGTTCTGCATGAATGGGAGGAAAGTAGATATCCGGGAGGTTTTTTGGATAATGTAGTAGGAAAGATAACCGGTATACTAGCCCCGGAAGAACTCAAACGCGCCAGTCGTATCCCTACGGGGATTTTATTGCTAACATTCACAATGGTGCCGTATTTCTTTGATAGCCAGCCTCTATTTCTGATTGTAGCTACTAATCTTTGCATTTTTGAAGGTCTTATTCACATTGCAGGCATATGGTTGGCAAAGCTGGATGCACCATACACTCCTGGCATGATAACAGCAGAACTTGAACTGGCGGCTGGCATCTATGTATATGCACAATTGGCAAATAGTGGTTTATTGCATATGTCAAATATTATATGGGGAGTGATTATATTCATTGCCTGCTTTGTTGCTATGCAGCGCTCTTTATTGGCTATGACAGGCAAAGGATATGGTGATGTGATAAAAACTATTAAATCAAAAAAGTCTGCATGAATATGTCTTAATGATATTATCCGAGGAGAAGTCCTTTCCTAGTAACATAACCATAATATCATATATCATGGAAACTCCATTGTTCCCCGCGTAAGCGGGGCGATTGGTGGTGAGCATATCTCCCACCTCGTTGCGACACGAACGAAGTGAGTTAGTCCTTTAGGGAAACGCTAATTGGAAGATTTTTCTTCTAAAAGAAGAAAAATTTGAACAATGGCGTTATAAGAAAATAACACCCATCATCATAAGTAGTGTGATGATAGGTGTTATTTTAATGTTTTAATAATGTTAAATATTACTGAAGGGCTTCCTTCAAGGTATTCATGTTGTTGCGCATGGTTACAAGATAAGCGTCCATGGCATCTGCATTGGCTTCTCCGGTTACCACAGGATCAAGGGTGAAAATTTTTGCTCCGGTTTCACGGGCAATGGTCTGGGCTGCACTTGGGGAATACTGTGGCTCTGTGAACAGGACCTTGGAGGACAGTGGCTTTATCTGCTGAATCACCTCCTGCAGTTCGCTTGGTGTTGGCTCACTGCCTGGTTCACGTTCTACAACGGCAATAATATTCAGGCCGAATTCCTGGGCAAAATATGGAAAGGCTTCATGGAATGTAACAATATCCTTGTGCGGAACTTTGTCAAGGGTATCATGCATTTCCTTTTTCAGAGCATCCAGCTTCTGGATATAAGCATCCGCATTGGCCTGATAGGCATCAGCATGCTTTGGGTCGGCTTTTTTTAGCTGTTCAGTGATGTTTTTTACCTGCTGGATGTCGGCAGTGACGCTAAGCCAAAGGTGTGGGTTCTTTTCACCGTCAGTTTCCAGCAACTCCATGTCCTTGGAAGCATCAATCAATGTGAGCTTTTTCTGTTCCTTTATGACCTTGTCCAGGAAGCTCTCCATACCGGCACCATTGGCGATTAAAATATCAGCATTTTCCAGAGTTTTCATGTCCTCTGTAGTCAGCTGATAGTCGTGAAGACAACCGGTTTGAGGCTTGGTCATGTTGGTTACAGTAACACCATCAACCCCTTTTGTAATGTTGATGGCATCTATGTACATAGGATAAAATGTGGTAACAATGCGTACAGAGCCATCCTTGTTGTCAGATTTATCTGCTGTGGTGTTGGCTGTGTCGGAACCACAGCCTGTAAGTATAAGGCACAGGGCTGCTGTTAGACATAATAAGAGCGATTTAATGTTCAAAACGAGTACCTCCCTTAAAAAAATATGTAAATCATCGTAAGATATACTATTACAATACATTTTTTATGTCAATGATGATGGGCAGAAGCTCTTTGCTTATATGAATAATTAGGCGTATAATTAAACGTGTTGCTATAGTAATAATTTTTAGCAATTTACTGGTGTAGTATAAATTTTTAGGGGGATTATCTTTATGTCAGAAACATGTAATCACGATTGCAGTTCATGCGGTACAACCTGTGGGGAGGATACCCGTAAAACCGGGGATATGTTTGAAAAGCCAAATGACCTTAGTACTATTCGTCACACCATCGCTGTTGTCAGCGGTAAGGGCGGCGTTGGCAAGTCCATGGTAACTGGTCTGCTTTCCGTAGCCATGGCCAGAAAAGGGCGTCATGTTGGTATTATGGATGCAGATATTACCGGTCCATCCATTCCTAAGATGTTTGGTGTGACAGGTGAGGTTCGTGGCAGCCAGGCCGGAGCTTTTCCTGTTGCTTCTGCCGGGGGAATTGATGTGGTCAGCATGAATCTTTTCCTGGAAAGCAATACTGATCCAGTAGTATGGCGTGGCCCGGTTATCAGCGGTGTTGTAAAGCAGTTCTGGTCCGATATTATATGGAATGACGTTGATTATCTCTTTATAGATATGCCACCGGGAACCGGTGATGTTCCTTTGACGGTAATGCAGTCCATAAAGCTGGATGGTATTATTATTGTCACAAGTCCTCAGGAGCTGGTTTCTATGATCGTTGCCAAGGCAGTGAAGATGGCCTCTACAATGAAAGTTCCTATTTTGGGACTTGTGGAAAACATGAGCTATTTTGAATGCCCTGATTGTGGTAAGCATCACCATATTTTTGGCGAAAGCCATCTGGATAACATCGCCAAGGAGTATAAGCTTGATGTTTTGGGCCGTATCCCAATGAAGCCGGAGCTGGCTACAAAATGCGATGCAGGACAGATTGAAACTGTAGAAGATATATATTTGCATGATGCTGCGGAAAAACTGCTGGATCTGGAAAAATAAAATTTAAAAACACCTATTAGGGATTAACTGCTACCCCTCAAGAGGACAGAAAATCCTTAATAGGTGTTATGTTTTATACACAGCTGTTTAAAAATTAGTCAAAGGTAATTTTTCATGATCAATATCTCCTAAATTTATGTTCAATGTATTTGACTTATTTTACGTCCTTAAGGACAAAGGTGGTCAGCAGTCCTGTCAGGGCAAAGAGGGGGAGAATATAGAAAACATACTCCAAACCATGGGTATCTGCCACCCAGCCCAGCATTGGGGCAATAACCCCACCGGCACTGAAGCCTATTCCCAGTGTAACTCCCGAAGCCATACCAATGTTTTTCTTTAGGTAGGTCTGGCCCAATACCACCATCGGTCCTACACAGGCATAAAGAGCAAAACCGGCACAGCCAACAATAACGTAAAGCAGAGCCAGATTATGGTTGAAATTAAAGGCCAATAGCGCCAATCCCATAACAGTCATACTGATTCTGAGTACAAAGCTGTTGCCCCATCTGTCTGCAGCATAGCCGCCCATCCAGTTGGTAAATATACCCACCATGGCCAGAACAGTAATGGTAACACTGCCCACCGCCTCACTTTGGTTAAGAATATTAACACAATACAGTGGCAAAAAGGTGGTAAGGGAGGTGTAAAGGGCAGCCCGGACAATAACAAAAATCGTAAGGCGGCTAAAGGCGTTCCAGTCATTTTCCTTATTATCAGCCTCATCATTGGCCTGCTGTTTGGCAATATGCTTTACCATGCGTCTCATTCTGGGCATAAGAAAGGCTATTATGGAGCTCATTATAATACAGAAGCCACCAAAGAAAATAAGGGCATCCATTCCCCAAATAGTTGCCAGGGAGGCCCCCAATATAGGTCCAATACAAAAGCCCGCACTGCCTCCAGTGGAGAAAATACTCATACTCAGGGCCTTGTTCCCCTCTGACAGGCCATTTACCATTCTGGCTGCTTCAGGATGGAATATGGCATTTCCTATTCCCATAAGGGTTACGGCCACAAAAATAAGGGTATAATCGTGGATAAAGGCCACGGAACCTAAGGAGAGTCCACTGAGAAGGATTCCCAGGGGCATAAGATAGGCATAGGATTTTTTGTCTGAAATGTAGCCTATAAGAGGTTGAATGATGGAAGACAGGAAGCTGGAGGCAAACATAAGGCCAGCGGCCAGCTTGTAATCCATACCATATAGCGTAACGAAAAATGGCAATAGTCCCGGCAGGGCACCTGTATTTATGTCACAGCTAAAGTGTCCAGCTGATAATACGTAAAGATATTTTTTATTCATGAACCCATCTTTCCTTTCATATCGCAATATGCTTTAAGGCATACGTCAATAATAATGTTATTTATACCAGATGTCAAAAAAGGAGCTTGAAAGAGAAAAAAGCAGGAAAATAATATTCACTGTCAAATTATCATAAGGGAATGATAAATATTTTTAGGTGGAGTTAAAATTTTAAAGGGGTGTCTTTAATGGATAAGTCAATGAAGTTTAAAATCTCGAGACGTAATTTTTTAAAAATGGCTGGTGTTGCTACCACCGGCATGATGCTTTCCAATATACCTAGTAAAAGTATTGCCCAAGCCAAGGCCGTTGCAAAGGGCTCTTGTTCCTACGGGGGACGTGATATTCCACTGCTTTATGAAGCTGATGTCTGTGTACTTGGAGGCGGCCCATCTGGTATAGCAGCTGCTGTAAGTGCCGGGAAAAAAGGCGCAGAGGTTTTGCTGGTGGAGAAGGGAATAACCTTGGGTGGACTCCAGACCATGGGTAACGTTATTCCTTGTATGACCACCTGGGCTCCAAACAGTGATACCTCATTTGTTACAGATCTGAAAAAGCATTTGGAAAAGTACGGCATAGATTATGATGACCATAATGAAAAAAGTGAGGTAGGAATATGGACAAATCCTGAGGCTCTCAGTTACATTTACGATGAAATGTGCCTGGAGGCCAATGTGGAGGTGCTGTACAATACTACATTTGTTGATGTACTAAAGAAGGGGCATGATATTACCCATTTAATTGTGCAGACCATAGATGGATTGAAGGCCATAAAAGCCAAAACCTTTATTGATTGCTCCGGGGATGCCATTTTGGCCCGTACTGCCGGTGTCCCAAGTGAGCATGGCTTTGAAAAAACCGGGAAAAATCAGCCTATGAGTTTTCGCTTTGAAATGGGCGGCATAGATTTGGACAGGGTTTATCAGCATGTAACGGTGGAGCTGGGGGATGATTTCTGTCCTACCAAGCCACCTCATTATGAATTTGCAGAAGCCCGTCATCGTACCAACCAATATGTGCTGGAAAAATTCATGGTGGACGGCATAGCCTCCGGGGAACTTACCGAGGAGGATGCAGAGTATATGCAGGCCTTTGCTATTGTGGGAAAGCCTGGTACTATATCCATGAACTGTCCTGAGCTGCCTTTGCAGTACAGTGCATCAGATCCGCTATCCTACAGTCGCGGCGTAATTGCAGGTCGGCAGATGATACATCGTATTAGCCAGTATTTCATTAAACACATGCCAGGATTTGAAAAGGCTTATCTGGCCAAGGAGGCATCCATGCTGGGGGCAAGGGAATCCTGGAGAATTAAGGGGAAATATTATCTGGTAGAGGATGATTATCACAATCAGAGCCGATTTAAGGATGCGGTGGCTAGAACGGCGTGGTTTATTGATGCCCATGGGGAGAAGGTAAGTGAGAAGCTGCCAAAGGGGGCTTATTATGAAATCCCTTATCGGTCCCTTGTAGCTGATGAAATTTCCAACCTTATCGTGGCCGGTCGTTGTATAAGTGCCAGCTTTATATTACAGGCCTCAATGAGGATACAGCTTACCTGCATGAGCATTGGCGAGGCTGCCGGTATTGCAGCTGCCTGGGGACTACAAAATAATATAGCTGTCAATGACATAAACTGGGATGAAATTCCAGCCAGCCTTCGCAGCTATGTAAGTAAATAAATAGTATTTAAGCTGATTACGGGTAGAGGTGATTGGTACTAACATAATAGGCATCCTGCAAATTAATGTAGGATGCCTTTTCGATTGTAAGCAGGAAAAATCCATGTTCGCATTGAAATAATCCAATGTATGGTAATGAGTAGGGATAATTCGGATGAAAGATTGTTAGGGGGATTATCATGGATATGAAGATACTTGTTACGGGAAGAAATAAAGAAATTGCCACTGATGTATGTAAGCATTTGCGGGTGGATAGAGGTGACCAGCCGGTAAAGTGCAATCCTGTAAGAAGGATATTGTTTGAAGTTATTTTGGCGGAAATCCCCAAGGTAATAATCATTTGTTTGCGGGATGAAACCAAGGACACCGTACAGCAATACAATATACTGCAAGACGCGGTAAGGCGGGGCTTGTGCAAGGTTATTGTCATTACCAGTGGCAGGGACGAAAAGACATTTGTGAAGCATACCAAGCTTGGCCGGGTGCAGTTCCTTTCTAGACCGGTGTCTTTATTTGCCCTGTTTGAAATACTCAAGACTACCGAGGAAGAATTGGATACACAGCAGGCTTCCTATAGGGAATATGTAAATGATGCTGGGTTGCGGGCGGATAACAGAAAAACAGTATTGGTTGTTGATGACGATACAGAACAGCTACTGCATATTAAGGATCAGCTGGAGGAATTTTATAATGTTGCTCCTGTCAAATCTGGAAGTGCGGCCTTTAAATATCTGGAGAAGCATAAACCGGATATTATCCTTTTGGACTATCTTATGCCGGAGCAGGATGGCGCGGAAGTATTAAGTGAGATGCGGCAAAACGATGACTACAAGGATATCCCTGTAATATTCCTCACCGGCGTGTCAGAAAAGGAAACGGTTATTAAATTGTTATCAGAGTTTAAGCCACAAGGTTATATTGTTAAGCCTTCAAAGAAATCTGAAATAGTTGCCAAGATAATAGATGTTTTGGGGTGAAGCACATGGAATATGATTTGGCTTGGTTGGAATCTATGGGGTTGGATACACAGACCGGCATAAATTATACTGGCCGTTTTGATAAGTATTTATCAGCTGTTTACCGTTTTTTTAGTAATTATGGGAAAAATAAGGCTAAGGTGGAAAAGTATTATGGGGTGCAGGATTACGAAAATTTTATGATTGCAGTTCATGCCCTGAAAAGCAATGCGAAAATGATTGGTGCCATTGAGCTGGGCCAGCATTTTGAAGGGCTGGAAATGGCCGCGAAAAATCATGAAGTGGATTATGTGAAGAATAATTTGGATGCCGTAATGAAGGAATATGAGGACCTTGTAAATAAAATTGCCCCATTGGGGCAGACCGGTGTCGTTCTGGCAGCAGATGAGATAACTGCTGAGGAGGCCAAGAGGGTTAGTGAAGAGCTTTTAGCGGCACTGGATGATTTTGATGATGAGCTTTCCAAGGAGCTTGTTCAAAAATTGGCGGGGTATCCTTTTAGGGTGACCCAACGGGAAAAATTAAAGATTGCCCAGGAATATATTGAAGATTTCCTTTATGATGACGCGGCGGCAATAATCAGGGAAATTATACCGTCCATTGAATAAAAGATTTGTCCGTTGTAAAATTTAGGTGACAATGAAGGGGAGATACTTATGAAGGCGAAAAAGAGCTCCATATCACGATGGCTGCCATTTGTGTTTATCATAAGCTATTTTGCCATAGCAGTTGTCACCATTTTTATCGTATATGTCAGATTTGAAAGCCACATGGTGGAGGATTATTCCCGCATGGCTGATGGTGTGACCAAGCTTATGGAGAAGCCACTTGATTTGTCCAAAATGGATTACTACATGAATGAAAATTATGGTAATCCTGAATATGATGAAATCCTAAAATATTATTACTCGTTGAAAGAAAATTATCCCGATGTAAAATATTTGTATGTATACCGCTTCTATTATGAGGGGGATAAAGCAGCTGCCAAGGTTATTTTCGATTTGGATGAGGAATACACCGATACACCGCCTCAGGAAAGTATTGATTGGATTGGTGATACTTATTATTTGGATGATCCCTTTGCTGCGAAGCTGGAACAGATGCGGACGGGGAAGGAGCCGGTTTTTTATGCAGTTCACAGTAAGGAAAATGAGTATCTCCTGTCTTTTGTAAGGCCCCTTTTTGATGAAAATGGCAACTATGTTTGCAGCCTTTGCGTAGATTTTTCCATGGATTATGTTCATGGGAAATTCATGGTGTTTGTTTTAAAAATGATGCTGATATTGGGCCTTATTATGGCGGTAATATTAGCCTTCAACATCTATGTAATAAGAAAAGCTGTAACGGAGCCTCTGGATAAGATAAGCAGTACCGCCGATGGGTTCAAATTCGAAACGGAAGACGATTGCTCCAATAATATTAAGCAGCTGGAGAAGTTGAATATAAAGAGCAGTGATGAGATAGGCATGCTGTATCGCAGCTTCATGAGCACCATGAAGGAGCATCTCTATTTCATGACCCAATTAAATCGGGCCACTGTAGAAATCGCTGCCAAGGATATGGCCAACAGAGCCAAGAGTAATTTCCTTGCCAATATGTCCCATGAAATTCGTACTCCAATGAACGCCATTATCGGTATGGATGAAATGATTCTTCGGGAAAGCAAGGACAGAAAAATCAGAAAATACGCCTCGGATATAAGAAGCGCAGGGCGAACCCTTTTGTCTATTATCAATGATATTTTGGATTTGACAAAAATAGAATCCGGCAAGATGAAGCTTATGCCTGTGGATTACGAGTTTGCCTCTGTATTAAATGATATCGTTAATATGACTCGAAACAAGGCTCAGGATAAGGGCTTGAGCTATGAGCTTGTAGTGGCACCGGATATACCATCTGTCCTCCGTGGAGATGAAATCAGAATAAGGCAGATAATCCTCAATTTAGTAAACAATGCTATTAAATACACAGCAGAAGGAAATATAAAAATAGATATATCCTTTAACCGCGGAGAGGGAAAGCTGCGGTGCGAGGTGCAGGATACTGGTATGGGGATAAAGAAAGAGGCTATGAATAATCTCTTCACTTCTTTCCAGCGCCTTGATGAGGTCCAGAACAGAAAAATAGAGGGAACAGGCCTTGGCCTCAGTATTACAAAGCAATTGACGGAAATGATGGGGGGCTCGGTAACCGTCGAGAGTGAATATGGCAAAGGCTCCACCTTCGTTTGTGAAGTGATTCAGGAGGTTGTGGACGGAAGTCCTATTGGCAACTATGTGGAGCGGCTGGAAGCCTCAGAAGGTATGGGGGAGGCTTTTAAGGCAAGGGTTGTGGCTCCTAAAGCCCGCGTCCTTATTGTAGATGATAACGAAATGAATCTGGAAGTAATTACGAGCCTTATGAGTGCCACAAGAATGAAGATTACTACTGCCATGTCCGGGCAGGAGTGCATTGATTTGGTTCGTGAATTTGCCTATGACATGATTTTCATTGATCAGATGATGCCGGAGATGTCGGGCATAGAAACCTTGCAGATTATAAAGCAGGAGCATATTGCCGATAAAACCCCTATTATTGCTCTTACCGCTGATGCAATAGTTGGCTCCAGGGAGATATATATAAAGAAGGGCTTTACGGATTATCTTTCCAAGCCTGTCATGTACCAGGAACTGGAGAAAATTTTAGATAAGTATCTTGCCAGCAATTTGATGTTATCTCAGGAGGAAATTGATGCTGAGACAAAGAAACAGATGGGGGATGGTAACGAAAAGCCTATAATTCTCGTTATTAATGAATCCAAGGACAAGTTGAATGAGTTAAAGGAGCTAATCGGCGATGAATACAAGGGGGTATTCGTCAGGGACGAGGAAAGTGCCGCCAGATATATGCAAAAGCATTCTGTAGCTTATGTAATAAGAGATGGCGGGAAGACTGGTATAAAATAATCAGGAAACTGATTGTTTCATAAAAGCAAGCAAGGAGGTAAATCGAAATGGAAAAGAATAGTAGCGTTATGTTTGTTAGGTTGCTTGTTGCGATGTTTATGTTTGCAGCTGTCAGCTGGAACATGTCAGGTTGTGAGGCGGCCCAATGGGAGCGGGTAGTCTCATCTGCGACAGAAACCGCCGAATTAGATGTGTCTTCAATTCGAAGGGTGCATTTTCCAAATGCTGGTGCCAATGTGGTTTGTCTGGTAAAGGTTATTGCCGCGGATAATTCTTATGTTATTTCCCAGGTTGCTTTGAGAATTAATAATGGCAATAAAGAAAGTGCGATGATGTCCTGTACAGTGTACGATGCAAATGGCAACGTTGTGGGTCAGGACCCAGGAACCGGTGAGCCATCTGCTGCTGATTATGAGATAGTCAGCCCGGGCAGTCATGGTGAAGCCCTTTTTGATAAAGCAATGTACTATGCGCAGTAAACCAAACGGCACCTTGCCTTTTGCAAGGTGCCGTTTCATTTAAGTAGACTAATAAAACCAATTCTTTTATTAGTAGCTTACAATTTCAAGCATTTGACAATATGTGAAAATAGTTGTCTTATGTCAAAAGGATTGGGTCTATGGACAATAGCAATAAACAAATAAGGATTTTTTTCAAAAAATGTGTTGAATTAATCAATTATATATTGTATAATACATCTTGTTTGATTTTCCTATGGGGGCGTAGCTCAGCTGGGAGAGCACATGCCTGGCAGGCATGGGGTCACGGGTTCAAGCCCCCT
>NZ_JAZTZI010000159.1:0-5498 GCF_045637405.1 Anaerovibrio sp. | reverse complement strand
ATCGGCGGTAAAATTGTAGGCAGGATTGGTTAAATCTTCGTTGGAAGTATAATAATTGGATTCTGCGTTCATGATTCCGCTGAGGGTGTTGTACATCATATCATTGGTGAAGAAGGTATTATTTCTGTCCATGAGGATTTTTGCCTTTGACGAATTATTTTTAAGGTATTCATCCCCTAAATAAATAAACATTGGGATGCGGACCTTCACATAATTCTGGTCATTTGGAGTGTGCCCCGTTCTCATGTGCTCACCATGGTCGGAAAAATACAGCATGACCTGAAGATTCAGGTTATCCTTGGCATATTGGTATATAGCCTGTAAAAATTCATCTGTGTAGCGGATGCTGTTGGCGTATTCAGCCTCCTTGGAATCCTCCGTAAATACGGCCTTTTCCTTTGGATAACGCTCTTTATAGGCGGCATGACTGCCGTTGCCGTGGAGAATAACAAGGTTATTTTCCTGTGGATTAATCTGGCTTAGCTCTGCCAACATACTGTGATCGTCATCATTTCCGGTATTCAGAAGATAATCTGCCCGGGATGCCACATTGAAGAAGGAGGACTCATTGTTATTTTTTCCCAGATTAGTTATCCAATAAGTTTTGTAGTCCTTCTTTTTGGCAATATCAATAATATTCATGCTGTCAAGAAAATCCGTTTCGTGGTAGGCACTTTTTTCTGTCAGGGCACTTTCCAGTACCTGCTGGGTAAGGCTCTGACAAGCGTAAGCATTATTGAAGATAATAAAATTAGGGTTATTTACCTGCTGGCTCAGCCACGGAGTATCATCGTATTTGTAATCTGGGGTATAGACTTTCATTTTGTTGCGGGTGGCAGATTCCCCGATGACCATAATAATTGTGTGGGGAGACTGGGTGACAGGAGTATCGTCAGAAATGGCAATACTGTCTTTTTTTGCTTCAATATTGCGATAATACTGACTTAAACCCATGCTGTATCGGACCGCCTTAAGGTAGGGGCCCACAAAATCCGTTTGTCCCCACATATTCCATGGCAGAAGGGAAACCGCCAGGGTTATACCGATGGAGGCAATTAATACGGGAGGCTTTCTGTCCTCTGTCTGCTGGGATGAAAGCAGTCTCCTCAGTCTGCTTATGAGAAGTAAAAGTCCTGCGAGAATAATTGCTGTTAGGCCCGTGTAGATAGGCCCCATATAGGTCATTATCCATTCAAAGGATTCCCTAAGGTTTGTGTTGCGAATGGCAGTGGCTTCCTCGTAGGTTATGAGGGTGCCATATAAATAATAGTGTATTAGGGACAAAACAGGAGGCAGGCAATAGATGAACTGCAGGACGTCCAAAAGGTACAGAAGGGCTTTTTTATTGGTATATTTTTCCAGCAGAAATTGTCCCATCATAAAGCTGGCAGCGCCTCCCATACCGGCAATAATTTCACCTTCGTGGGAAGTAGGCCCTGCATTTATAAATATAAATTTATAAAGAACATAAATATACCACCAGCCAGTAATAAGAAGGGATGGGGTCCATTTTTTATGAAATAAAGGACAGCCTGTGGTGAACTGGGTAATAAAAATAAGTACACCACATATGAATGATTCAGCGGTAAATATCAAGTTAAAGCTGATACTGCTCTCCCCTGTGGTGGCATAAAACAACACGTTCATCAGTGCCCAGCAGATAATGCTGTTGATAATATATGTTTCAATTGTTTTTCTATCCATTTACACAAAACTCCCAAAGCTAACAAAAAAGCCCAGGACAAAATCCTGGGCTGTAATTTCTGGTGACGCGTAGGGGATTCGAACCCCTGAAGCCGCCGTGAGAGGGCGGAGTCTTAACCACTTGACCAACGCGCCGTGAACAAAAAATATATTACTACAAAAATCGTCGCGAGTCAAGGAAAAAATAAAAAACATAACTCACCAAAAATCAGAGCAACAAAAAATTAATATTAATGTACATTTTTATCCGATAATCTGAACCTTGGTAACCTCAAAGGCTTCCTTCAACGCAGGAATACAGTCACGCTCCAGGAATGAGCGCTCCAGTATGCCCCCGCTGACTATAAGCAAGGTATCTCCCCGTTTATTAAAGGTCTGAATGTTTTTAAAGGCCCGCTTATAAATTTCCTCTGGTACAAGCTCCAGCAGCTTGTCTATCCCTTGAGCCAGCTCAGGCTTATCTCTTTTGATTCGTATTTCAAAGGGCTCTGCTGCCTCTGAGGAGAGGTGGGCATTGCCGGCCATATGGTTTTTATTAAGCATTATGAATCCTCCTGCAGTGAAACTTATTATTTTCATAATACAACTTTTACGCCACTTAGTCCAATGGGAACCTTTCCATATTAAATTATATTGGCAAAAAATTCTCTATTTTTAGCATTTTTTTTGTTAATATGTAGGCTAAAGTTTGCTATAATATTAGCAAATGCACTAACGTATAATTGAAGCATACGATGGTGTTTAATAATAATACTTCTCTGGGTTGTATAAAAATATAGGAGGCACATGAAAATGAGATGTGGCCAAAGAATATTTTTAAACAAAATAAAGCTGCTGTTTTGCCTTGTGGCGTTTTTTGCCTGTCTGGTGGGAGCGTTCAGGATATACTCTGCGGTGCCTGTTGAGGCCAATGCTGAAAAGATAGTTCGTGTTGGGTATTTTGTGGAAGAAGGCTTCCAGTTGGGGGGCCATGATGGTGAAGTTAAAAGTGGCTATGGCTATGATTATTTACAGCGTCTTAAGCTATATACAAACTGGAAATACGAATATGTTTATGGGTCCTACGGCGAGCTGTATGATAAGCTGGTAAAAGGTGAGATTGACCTGCTGGGGGGGCTGGCTTACAGACCGGAGCGTGAGGCAGTTCTTAGTTACCCAAAGGACCCTATGGGGGCAAGCCAGTATTTATTTTATAAGCGTACTACGAATGATTATGTGACTACGGAACCGGAATCATTGAATGGGAAGCGGATAGGCACACTGACAGGCGCCCAGGTCAAGGTAGTGGAGAAATATATTGCCACACATAATATTCAGGCTACAGTAATAGTTTACGATGATATCAAAGAGAGAGATAATGCCCTTAAAAATGGCTATATAGATGTTATGCTGGCAGAGGGCTACAACACCTTCCGCAATATGGGCTTTGAAGTATGCCTTGAGGGCGGGACAACTAATTTCTATTTTGCGGTAAACAAGGCCAGACCAGATATCCTGGATGACCTGAATAGGGCCCAGCACAGGCTTTATAAGGAAAATCAGAATTATATTAACGACCTTAGTAAAAAATGGTTTAAGCGTACAGTGTTTACTACATCCCTTTCCAAGGAGGAGCGCCAATGGCTGGCAGATAATAGTTCCCTTAGGGTGGGCTATCTCAATCATTATTTGCCGTACAGTGATACAGATGCAAACGGTGAAGTAACTGGTGTTGTAAAGGATGTTGTTACCGAAATTTTTAAGTCCTTGGGATATACTGCAATTAATGTAGATTACAAGGGCTATGATACAGGTGAGGCTCTTACAAAGGCACTGCAAGAGCATGAGATCGATGTTATGTTCCCAGCGTTTTCCAATTATTGGATTACTGAGGAATATGATATGCTGCCAAGTGATTCCGTAATAAACTCCTATTTCAATATACTGTATAAAGGGGATTACCCTGATATGAGCACGGCAACAATTGCCGTTGCCAGCCGTCTGGGGATGCTGGATGACTTTAGGGCGGTTTATTATCCTGAGAATCCGGTTCTTTATTACGATACTGATGAGGAGGCCTTGGACGCAGTCGTTAGGGGAGAGGCGGATGTTGTTATTGTAAGCGCTCTGAGAACAGATGCGCTTTTGCCTAAAAAATCCAGCTACAATGTTCTTCGCACAGCCCAGTTGCCAGATGATGCTTCCTTGGGGTTTGCCGGCATGAATGCGGATGCTATAGGCATCAGCGTGTTGAATCACGGTATTACCCTTATGGATAAGGATTTTACCCTTACACGTTCTTATTCCTATATGCCACATTTGGATGTGACCCCTGGTGAATTTTTGAAACAAAATATATGGATTCCAATCGGTGCCGTTATTGTGATTTTCAGCTTGATATTATTCTTTATTTCCAGAGAAAACAGGCGAAACCGTGAACATTTGGACGAGTCGGAAAAGCAGATTCAGGAAATCACCACCCTTAATAGTATTTTGCAGGACAGACAGCTACGTCTGGAGGAGCTTACGGCGGCCCAGGATATACAGCTGGAGAAAACCAAGGTGCTTAATGAGATGCTTCAGAATCAGCACAAAAAGCTGGAAGAAGCCCGCGAGGCGGCAGATGTGGCAAATCAAGCCAAGACCTCCTTCCTGTTTAATATGTCTCACGATATTCGTACTCCTCTTAATGCTATTATTGGCTTTACGGAGCTGGAGGAAAGGGACCCTGATAATGTTGAATTGAACAAGGAGTATCGCAAAAAGGTTAAGCTGGCCAGCTATCAGCTTCTGGATATACTAAACAATGTTTTGGAAATGTCCCGCATCGAAAACAAGAAGGTTGTAATTGATGAGGAGCTGGAGGATGCCATTAAGCTTTTTAATACCTGCGTTGCAGTTTTTGAAGGGGAAATGAAGAAGAAGAATCTTAAGCTTGAGGTTTCCTGTGACATACGGCATCGCTATCTTTATCTTGACAAAACCCATTTGTCTGAGGTAGTTATGAATGTTATAAGTAATTCTGTGAAGTATACCCCTGATGGCGGTATGATTCAGATTATGGTTAAAGAGTTGCCTGGAAAAACGACGGAGCAGTGCTTGGTGGAGATATCCGTCAAGGATACCGGCATTGGCATGTCAGAGGAATTTGTGGCTGAGATTTTTGAACAGTTCTCCAGAGCCCGTAACACCTCTCAAAGCGGTATTCAGGGTACCGGACTTGGTATGGCCATCGTTAAGAATCTCGTGGAGATGATGAACGGTGAAATTGAAGTTCACAGTAAATTGGGTGAAGGTACCGAAATAGTTTTACGGATTCCTCATAGAATTGGGGAAGAACCGTCTGCCACAGTGGACAACAATGTTCAGGAGGCGGCACCGGATTTTTCCGGCAAGCGTATTCTTTTGGCTGAGGATAATGAACTCAATGCAGAAATTGCCACAGCTATTTTGGAGGACAGTGGCTTTAAGGTGGAGCATGCTAGTGATGGTGTGGAGTGCGTCGATATGCTCACCAAGGCAGATGATGGCTACTATGACATGATTCTTATGGATATACAGATGCCAAATCTTAATGGTTATGAGGCTACCAGAAAAATCCGTAATCTGGAAGACAAGGCAAAGGCAGACATTATTATTGTCGCCATGACAGCCAATGCCTTTAAGGAGGATAAGGAGAGGGCCCTGGAGGTTGGTATGAATGACCACCTGGCCAAGCCTATTGATGTTAAGAAGATGATGGATACTCTAAACCATCTATTCAATAGGGCAGGAGCATAACCACAGGACTAATTTACAAAAAGAAACATTAAAGC
>NZ_JAZTZI010000158.1:0-14351 GCF_045637405.1 Anaerovibrio sp. | reverse complement strand
ATCCGAAAAGACTTCCGTTATTGAACAAAGCCTCAATAGCTGAAGGGTCAACTCCAGGAACTGGGATATGAGTACCCATCCGGAAGATGGCGAACATAATCAGCGTGAAGGTAATCTTTGCTCTTAATTCTGGAATCTTATACACATTGGTGAGAGCTGATATCAACTCAGATCACCTCAACTTTTCCACCTGCTTTTGTGATTTTCTCCTCAGCAGACTTGGTAAAGCCGTTAGCAACAACGGTCAGCTTCTTGGTGAGCTCACCCTTGCCCAGGATGCGGATACCATCGCGAACATTCTTCAGTACGCCCATCTCGATCAATGCAACTGCATCAACGGTAGCGCCATCATCAAAACGGTTCAGGGTCTCAACATTAACCTCAGCATAAACCTTAGCAAAAATGTTCTTGAAACCACGCTTTGGTAATCTACGATATAAAGGCATCTGACCGCCCTCAAAACCGGTGCGAACGCCGCCGCCGGAACGGGACTTCTGACCCTTCTGGCCTCTGCCGGAGGTCTTGCCATTACCGCTGCCCAGACCACGACCAACGCGGAAAGCGTTCTTGCGGGAACCAGGAGCTGGAGATAATTCATTTAACTTCATCTTTTAAGTGCACCTCCTTGAATCTCAAGCCTGCTCTTCAACAGTTACGAGATGCTCTACCTTGTGGATCTGACCACGGAGAGACTCACTGTCTGGAAGCTCTACTGAGGAATTTAACTTCTTGAGTCCTAATGCTTTAATAGTAGCACGCTGAGTAGCTGGACGGCCAATCAGGCTTCTAGTGAGAGTAATTTTTAAATTTGCCATTTCAAAACCCTCCTTAACCTAAAAGTTCCTGTACGGTCTTACCGCGAAGCTCAGCTACCTTCTCAGCCTGCTTCAGCTGCTCAAGACCCTTCAAGGTTGCACGAACCATGTTATTAGGATTGGAAGAACCAAGGGACTTGGTCAAAATATCCTTAATACCAGCAAGCTCGAGAACTGCACGAGCTGGGCCACCAGCGATAACACCAGTACCTTTTGCAGCTGGCTTCATCAGTACACGGCCTGCACCGAAAATACCAATCATCTCATGTGGGATAGTAGTACCCTTCAGAGAAACATCAATAAGGTTCTTCTTAGCGTCTTCAACGCCCTTGCGAATTGCCTCTGGAACCTCTGCAGCCTTACCTAAGCCTGCACCAACCTGACCCTTCTCATTACCAACAACAACAAGTGCGCTGAAGGAGAAGCGACGGCCGCCCTTTACAACCTTGGCAACTCTATTAATATATACAACTTTTTCCTGGAACTCAGGAGTCTCGTTGTCCATTCTAGCCATCTATGTACCTCCTTTACAAAAATTAGAATTTCAAGCCAGCTTCACGAGCGGCTTCAGCAAGTGCTGCAACACGGCCATGATATACATAACCACCACGGTCGAAAACTACTTCAGTAATGCCCTTTTCCAGAGCGCGCTTAGCAACTGCCTCGCCTACTGCCTTGGCAGCCTCGATATTACCACCGTAGTTCTTGAAATCCTTATCCTTTGTGCTGGCAGATACGAGAGTAACACCATTAACATCGTCGATAACCTGAGCGTAAATATTGCTCAAGCTGCGGAATACGTTAAGACGTGGTCTCTCAGCAGTGCCGGAAATATGATTGCGTACACGCAGGTGACGCTTCTGACGAGCTTTATTTTTATCTTCCTTAACAAACACTGTCGGTTACTCCTTTCTGGTTATTATTTCTTACCCTTAGCGCCAGCCTTACCTACCTTGCGGCGTACATATTCGCCTTCGTACTTAATACCCTTGCCCTTATATGGCTCTGGTCTTCTGTAGTCGCGAACCTTAGCTGCGATAGCGCCAACAACTTCCTTATCAATACCGTTTACAACGATCTTGGTAGGATTTGGTACCTCGAAAACGATACCAGTAGGTGGCTCAACAATAACTGGGTGAGAGAAACCAAGAGACAGGTTCAGGTTCTTGCCCTGGAGCTGTGCTCTGTAACCAACACCATTGATCTCAAGAGTCTTTGCGTAACCCTCAGTTACACCAACAACCATATTGTTGATCAGGGTACGGGTAAGACCATGGAGAGATCTGTGATCTTTATTATCTGAAGGACGCTCTACAGTGAGTACACCGTCCTCTAATTTAATCTTCATATCCTGGCTGAAAGAGCGAACTAACTCACCCTTTGGGCCCTTTACGGTAACCTTATTGCCATCCTCAACCTTAACGTTTACGCCAGCTGGGATAGTAATAGGTGCTCTACCAATTCTAGACATCTGTACACCTCCTGACTTCTAAATAATTACCAAATGTAAGCTACAACCTCGCCGCCGAGACCAGCCTTGCGAGCATTCTTATCGCTCATGATTCCCTTGGAAGTGGAAATGATGGCGATACCCAAACCACCGAGAACTCTAGGGAGCTCAGCAGCCTTTGCATACTGGCGCAGGCCTGGCTTGGAAATACGCTTAATACCAGTAATTACCTTCTCACGGTTAGGACCGTACTTCAGGGATACAGTGATTACGCCCTGCTTACCATCCTCAGTGAAAGTGAAGTCATTGATGAAGCCCTCTTCCTTAAGAACGCCAGCGATGGCCTTCTTAATGTTGGAACCAGGAATCTCAACCTTTTCATGATAAACGGAGTTTGCATTACGCAAACGAGTCAACATATCTGCAATAGGATCAGTCATTACCATTTAAACCGATATCCTCCTTTCATTTTCGCCTTTAAGTTACCAGCTAGCCTTGGTTACGCCAGGAATGGCACCCTTGTAGCTCTGCTCTCTGAAACAAATACGGCACATATCGAACTTTCTGATATAACCGTGCGGACGACCGCAAATCTTACATCTGTTGTACTTGCGAACAGGGAACTTTGGCTCCTTGCTCCACTTTTCAATCATTGCCTTCTTGGCCACAGTCAGTACCTCCTTCTTTACGCTTTAAAAGGCATACCCATGAGCTTTAAGAGCTCGCGAGCTTCCTCATCAGTCTTGGCAGTTGTTACAACTACGATATTCATACCGCGGAGCTTGTCAATCTTGTCATACTCAATTTCAGGGAAAATGAGCTGCTCCTTCAGGCCGATTGCGTAGTTACCGCGACCGTCGAAAGAATTGGAACCGATACCACGGAAGTCACGAACGCGTGGAAGTGCAACATTCATGAACTTGTCGAGGAACTGATACATGCGAACGCCACGAAGAGTAACCTTTGCGCCGATTGGCATGCCCTGACGAAGCTTCCAAGCTGCCAGAGATTTCTTTGCTCTGGTGAGAATAGGCTTCTGGCCTGCGATAATAGTCAGATCATTTACTGCGGAGTCAAGAGCCTTAGGATTACCTACAGCCTCGCCAACACCCATGTTAATGATAATCTTAGAGATTTTTGGGAGCTCCATAACATTCTTGTAACCGAACTTTTCGGTCAGAGCAGGAACTACCTCTTTAATGTACTTTTCCTGTAATCTATCCACTAGATGGTCCTCCTTTCCTTATTATTTGGTCTGGTCTACAACTTCGCCGCACTTCTTGCAGGCGCGTACAGACTTACCATTTACATCCTTGTGTGCAATACGGGTAGCCTTGCCACAAGCTGGGCATACGAGCATAACCTTTGCCGCAAACATAGGAGCTTCTTTAACAAGGATGCCACCCTGTGGGGCACTCTGATTTGGCTTAGTGTGACGCTTAACCTTGTTAACGCCCTCAACTACAACCTTATTTTTCTTAGGCAGAGCCTGGATAACCTTGCCCTGCTTGCCTTTATCTTTGCCAGACAATACCAGTACGGTATCGCCCTTCTTTACATGCAGTTTTGTAATGGACAAAATAGCACCTCCTAACTATCAAAGAACTTCTGGAGCCAGGGAGACGATCTTCATGAAATCTTTATCACGAAGCTCTCTTGCTACTGGTCCAAAAATACGGGTTCCTCTTGGAGTCTTATCCTCCTTGATAATTACGGCAGCGTTTTCGTCGAAACGAATGTAAGAACCGTCGTTACGACGCTGGCCCTTCTTGGAACGTACTACAACGGCCTTAACAACGTCACCCTTCTTTACCATACCGCCAGGGGATGCAGATTTTACTGCAGCCACAATAATATCACCAATGTTAGCATACTTGCGATAAGAACCGCCAAGAACACGGATGCACATAATTTCCTTAGCACCGGTGTTGTCGCCAACATTGAGTAAAGTCTGTTGCTGAATCATCAGTTAACCTCCTCAACCAGAATTTCCATCATCAGGAAATTATTTAGCTTTCTCAACGATCTCTACAAGTCTCCAACGCTTATCCTTGGAAAGTGGACGGGTTTCCATAATGGAAACAGTGTCACCAATGTGAGCCTCGTTATTTTCATCATGGGCCTTGAACTTAACAGTCTTCTTAACGGCCTTCTTATATAATGCATGCTGCTCGATGTCAAGAACTGCTACTACAATAGTCTTGTCCATCTTGTCGCTTACAACTTTACCAATTTTAGTCTTGCGTTCATTTCTTTCGCTCATTAGGGAGCCTCCTTTCATCTGCATATCAATTCGTTCAATTAAGCATTAGCCTGTTCAGTCTGTACAGTCTTAATACGGGCAATAGTCTTCTTTACTTCCTTGATACGCATTGGGTTCTCCAACTGGCCAGTAGCGAGCTGGAAACGGAGGTTAAATAACTCCTCTTTGAGAGAAGCAAGTTTCTGGTTAAGTTCCTCAGCGCTCAAATCACGAATTTCATTAACCTTCATTTACTTCACCGCCCTCTGCTTCTAAATCTTCACGAACTACGAACTTTGTCTTGATTGGGAGCTTGTGGCCTGCAAGACGCATAGCCTCAGCAGCTACCTCACGAGAAACGCCGTCCATTTCGAACATTACACGGCCTGGCTTAACTACTGCTACCCAGTACTCTGGTGAACCCTTACCGGAACCCATACGAGTCTCAGCAGGCTTTGCAGTTACAGGCTTGTCAGGGAAAATCTTGATCCAAACCTTACCGCCACGCTTAATGTAACGAGTCATAGCAATACGGGCTGCCTCAATCTGTCTGTTAGTGATCCATGCTGGCTCGAGAGCTACAAGACCATACTCACCATGAGAAACCTTGTTACCACGCTGAGCCTTACCCTTCATGCGACCACGGAACTGTTTACGATATTTTACTCTCTTTGGTAATAACATTAAGCTTCGCTCCCTTCAACAGCAGCAACAGGCTGCTTTCTCTCAGGAAGAACCTCACCCTTGAAGATCCAAACCTTGATACCGATACGGCCATAGGTGGTAGCTGCCTCAGCAGTACCATAGTCGATGTCAGCTCTCAGAGTATGAAGAGGAATGGAACCCTCACGATAGGATTCGCTACGTGCGATTTCAGCGCCGCCGAGACGACCGGAGCACATAATCTTAATACCCTTTGCACCAAGACGCATAGTACGGCCTACAGCCTGCTTCATAGCACGACGGAAAGCAATACGACGCTCCAGGGAGCCTGCAATGTTCTCAGCTACCAGAGTTGCATCCATATCTGGATTCTTAATCTCCTCAATGCTGATGTCTACATTGCTGTTAGTGAACTTCTTGAGACCAGCCTTGATCTGCTCAATGCCGGAACCACCGCGGCCGATTACCATACCAGGCTTTGCAGTGTGGATAGTCAGCTTCAGACGGTTCTTAGAACGCTCAGTCTCAATCTTGGAAACGCCGGAGCTCTGAAGAAGGTTCTTCAGGTGACGGCGAATTTTAATATCTTCATGCAGATTAGCTGCATAATCTTTGCCAGCATACCACTTAGCATCCCAAGTCTTTACGATGCCAAGTCTTATACCATGTGGATTTACTTTCTGACCCAAGTTTATAACCTCCTTTTATTACTTTTCGTCTACTGCTACGGTGATGTGGGAAGAACGCTTCAAAATCTTGAAGGCCTGGCCACGGGAACGTGGATGAATACGCTTCATAGTTGGTCCCTGATCAACGAAACAAGAAGAAACATAGAGGTTATCAACATTCATATCAAAGTTGTTCTCAGCGTTTGCTACTGCAGACTTGAGAACCTTTTCTATAGCTTCAGCACCAACTTTTGGTGTGAACTTTAAAATCGCAAATGCCTCAGCAACGCTCTTGCCACGGATAAGATCCATAACTACGCGTACCTTGCGAGGTGCAATGCGAACATATTTAGCAACTGCTTTTGCTTCCACAGAGGAATCCTCCTTTCAATATCTTATCTAAGACCGGTCTTTCTCTCTTCACCGGCATGACCCTTGAATGTACGAGTTGGTGCGAACTCACCAAGCTTGTGGCCAACCATGTCCTCAGTTACATAAACTGGAACGTGCTTGCGGCCATCGTGTACAGCGATAGTGTGACCAACGAAAGTTGGCAGAATAGTTGAACTTCTGGACCAGGTCTTTACGACCTTCTTGTCGTTAGCTGCATTCAGGGCATCAATCTTCTTAGTTAAGCTTTCATGAACATAAGGTCCCTTTTTTACTGATCTTGACAATTTATATCCTCCTTCCGGTGATTATCTCTTATTTGGTACGGCCTTTAACGATTAACTTATCAGAAGCCTTCTTACGGCGGGTCTTAGCACCCATAGCGCACTTACCCCATTTAGTAACAGGATGCTTGCGGCCAACTGGGGAACGGCCCTCACCACCACCATGTGGATGGTCATTAGGGTTCATAGCTACACCGCGGTTTTCAGGGCGGATACCCAACCAGCGGTTACGGCCAGCCTTACCAATAGTGATGTTCATATGCTCGGCATTGCCAACTACACCGATAGTTGCACGGCAGTTAACATGTACCTTACGCATTTCACCGGATGGCATACGAAGGGTTGCATAGTCACCCTCAATTGCCATGAGCTGTGCAGAAGCACCAGCAGAACGAACCAGCTGAGCACCCTTACCAATCTTAAGTTCAATATTGTGAACCTCGGTACCTACTGGAATGTTCTTTAATGGGAGACAGTTACCTGGCTTTATATCGGCATTAGGACCGGACTCAACCATGTCTCCTACCTTAAGACCGTTAGGAGCGATAATATAACGCTTCTCACCGTCTACATAATTTAAAAGTGCAATACGGGCACTGCGGTTTGGATCGTACTCGATAGTTGCAACGCGTGCTGGGATACCATCCTTAGTACGCTTGAAGTCGATAATACGATATAAACGCTTATGGCCGCCGCCCTGATGACGAACGGTCAATCTACCCTGCTGATTACGACCACCGTGCTTCTTCAGACGCTCAACGAGGGACTTCTCAGGCTTATCAGTAGTGATTTCATCGAAAGATGCTACAGTCATGAATCTTCTGCCTGCAGAATATGGTTTAAAACTCTTTACTGCCACTTAATTAACCTCCTTTTCCCTAATCTTACGCTTCGAAGAACTCGATGGTTTCGCCAGCTGCAAGTTTAACAATAGCTTTCTTATAATCGGAACGCTTACCAACGAAGCGACCCATACGCTTTTTCTTACCTTCAACATTGACGGTGTTTACACCAGCAACCTTTACATTGAAGATAGTAGAAACTGCCTTGGCAATTTCAATCTTGTTGGCAGCCTTGGCTACCTCAAATACATATTTGCCCTCAGCCATGAGAGTAGTGCTCTTTTCAGTAATGAGAGGGCGAATGATAATATCACGTGCTTCCATTATGCGTATACCTCCTCAATACGAGCGATGGCATCCTTAGTGATGAACAGCTTGTCAGCGTTCAGGATGTCAAATACATTCAGGCCGATAGTGTTAATGGTCTTAACACCTGGGATATTACGGGAAGACTTGTCAACGTTCTCTGCATAGTCTGCAGTAACGATGAGAGCCTTGTTATCTACACTGAAGCTCTCCAGCATCTTAACAACTTCCTTAGTCTTAGGAGCGTCGAAATTAATGCTGTCGAGAACTACGATTTCACCATTAGCAACCTTGTCAGACAGGGCGCACATGATAGCAAGGCGACGCTGCTTACGAGGCATGCTGAATGCGTAGGAACGTGGGGATGGACCGAATACGGTACCGCCACCTACCCAAATTGGGGAACGGGTGGAACCACTGCGAGCACGGCCAGTACCCTTCTGCTTCCAAGGCTTACGGCCACCGCCGCGAACCATGCTACGGGTCTTGGTGGCATGATTACCATGACGCTGAGCAGCAAGCTGCATAACTACAGCCTGATGTACCAGACCTGCGTTCATCTCTACGCCAAAAATATTTTCATTTAATTCGAGATCGCCAACCTTCTTGTTAGCGATGTCGTAAATTGCTACTGTAGGCATTATTACTTATCCTCCTTCCGAATTAGTTTTTACCCGGTTTAACGGTTGCCTTTACAATTACGAGGCCCTTCTTAGGACCAGGAATTGCGCCCTTGATAAGGAGCAGGTTACGATCTGCATCAACTCTAACAATGGAGAGACGCTGTACGGTAACCTTGTTGCCGCCCATCTGACCTGGCAGCTTCTTACCTTTAAGAACACGACCACCGTGACCACTGATCATCGCACCTGTAGAACCAGGCTCACGATGAGACTTGGAACCATGTCCCATTGGTCCACGAGCAAAATTATGACGCTTGATACCACCGGCAAAACCCTTACCCTTGGAAGTACCAGTAACGTCAACTAATTCTCCGGCGGAAAATATGTCAACACCGATTACATCACCAGTGTTATATTCAGAAGCATCAGTCAAACGCATCTCGCGGATGTACTTAACAGGAGTAACACCAGCCTTTGCGAAATGACCCTTCATAGGCTTGTTTACCTTGTGTTCCTTGACTACGCCGAAGCCAAGCTGTACTGCATTATAACCATCATTTTCAACAGTCTTGTTCTGTACAACTACATTGTTGCCAGACTCAACAACTGTAACTGGAACAACCTGACCCTCTTCAGTGAAGATCTGAGTCATGCCCAGCTTTCTACCTAAAATTGCTTTAGCCAATTATTCCACCTCCTCTTATAACTTAAGCTCGATATCAACACCTGCTGGCAGCTCGAGACGTGTTAACGCATCTACTGTCTTAGGGGTTGGCTCCAGAACATCAATAAGACGCTTGTGAGTTCTCATTTCAAACTGCTCGCGGGAATCCTTATTAACGTGTGGAGAACGCAGAATTGTGTATACCTGCTTCTCAGTTGGGAGCGGAATAGGGCCAGATACCTGTGCACCGGTTCTCTTTGCAGTTTCAACAATTTTAACTGCACTCTGATCCAATGCCTTGTGATCATAAGCCTTCAAACGAATTCTGATTTTCTGCTGCTTAGACAATTTATTTTCCTCCTTCTCGTCCGGGCTCCAGGCCCAAACATTTCTCCGTAGTAGTTCCCTTACTAACGCCCGAAGCGTTGCAAGCCATCTACCACGTCATCGCATTGGGGGTACTTAGAAGCACACCGCTTCTTATTATATATACCATACTGAAAATGTCAATATGGAGAGTACCATAAACCTTATTATAAGGGCGACCCGTGGGCCGCCCTTACTATATAAGGATTTTAGATGAATCTATTTAGTTACTAAGACTAACTGCTTAAGATTAAGCGTCGATCTCAGTTACTCGACCAGCACCTACAGTGTGGCCACCCTCGCGGATAGCGAAGCGGAGACCAGCCTCGATAGCGATTGGAGTGATGAGCTCTACGGACATCTCTACGTTATCGCCAGGCATTACCATTGGTACATCCTCAGGGAGAGTTACAACACCGGTAACGTCAGTAGTTCTGAAGTAGAACTGTGGACGATAGTTGGAAGTGAAAGCAGTGTGACGGCCGCCCTCTTCCTTGGTCAGTACGTAAACCTGACCCTTGAACTTGGTGTGTGGGTTGATGGAACCTGGCTTAGCAAGTACCTGACCACGCTGAATATCCTTACGGTCAACACCACGGAGCAGAGCACCGATGTTATCACCAGCCTGTGCGCTAGGGAGCAGCTTGCGGAACATCTCAATACCAGTTACAACAGTGGAACGAGTCTCTTCAGCAATACCTACGATCTCAACAGTGTCGTTGAGGTTCAGCTCACCACGCTCAACACGGCCAGTTGCTACAGTACCACGACCAGTGATAGTGAATACGTCCTCTACTGGCATCAGGAAAGGCTTATCGGTATCACGGGTAGGGGTTGGGATGTAAGCATCAACCTCAGCCATCAGCTTGAGGATGTTAGCCTTCTGCTCTTCGTCGCCCTCGAGAGCCTTCAGAGCGGAACCAGCAACTACTGGAATGTCATCGCCAGGGAACTCGTAGCTGGAGAGCAGCTCACGAACTTCCATCTCAACGAGCTCGAGGAGCTCAGGATCGTCAACCTGGTCAACCTTGTTGAGGAATACTACCATTGCAGGTACACCTACCTGACGAGCGAGCAGGATGTGCTCACGGGTCTGAGGCATAGGACCATCAGCTGCGGATACTACCAGGATAGCACCATCCATCTGAGCTGCACCAGTGATCATGTTCTTTACATAGTCAGCATGGCCTGGGCAGTCAACGTGTGCATAGTGACGAGCCTCAGTCTCATACTCAACGTGTGCAGTGTTGATGGTGATACCACGCTCTCTCTCCTCTGGAGCCTTATCGATGTTAGCGTAATCCTCGAACTGAGCCATACCCTTCTCAGAGAGAACCTTGGTGATAGCAGCAGTCAGAGTGGTCTTACCATGGTCAACGTGACCGATAGTACCAATGTTAACATGCGGTTTTGTTCTTTCAAATGTTTCCTTTGCCATTTTGGATTATTTCCTCCTTATTATTCGCCTTTATTCTTGGCAATAATGCCATCTGCGATATTTTTAGGAACTTCCTCGTAGTGAGAAACTTCCATTGAGTAGTTACCGCGGCCCTGAGTCTTGGAACGCAAATCAGTGGAATAACCGAACATGCCGGAAAGTGGTACGAAACCGTTGATAACCTGGGCACCATTACGTGCTTCCATGCCATCAATACGACCACGGCGGGAGTTCAGGTCACCGATTACATCGCCCATGTACTCTTCTGGAACGATAACCTCAACCTTAACATAAGGCTCGAGAATTACTGGATCAGCCTTGAGTGCACCGTTCTTGAATGCCATGGAGCCGGCAACCTTGAACGCAGCCTCAGAGGAGTCAACCTCATGGTAAGATCCATCATAAACGATAGCCTTAACATCAACAACTGGGTAACCAGCGAGAACGCCGGCTTCCATAGCCTGCTTAATACCAGCCTCGATTGGGTTGATGAATTCCTTAGGAATAGCACCACCGACAACCTTGTTCTCAAAGCTGAAGCCAGCACCTGGCTCCTGAGGAATGAGCTGGAGTTTGCAGTGACCATACTGGCCATGACCACCGGACTGACGAACGAACTTACCTTCGCAGTCAACTTCCTTACGGATGGTCTCTCTATAAGCAACCTGAGGGTTACCTACTACGCAGTCAACCTTGAACTCACGGAGCATACGGTCAACGATGATCTCCAGGTGAAGCTCACCCATACCGGAGATAATAACCTGACCAGTTTCTTCATCAGTACGAACGCGGAAGGTTGGATCCTCCTCAGCCAGCTTCTGAAGGGCAATACCCATCTTCTCCTGGTCGTTCTTTGTCTTAGGCTCAACTGCTACGGAAATAACTGGATCTGGGAACTCCATGGACTCCAGAATGATTGGTGCGCTCTCATCGCAGAGGGTATCACCAGTGGTGGTGTCCTTGAGGCCTACTGCAGCAGCAATATCACCGCTGTATACAATCTCCAGTTCCTTACGGTTGTTTGCATGCATCTGGAGGATACGGCCGATACGCTCCTTCTTGCCCTTAGTGGAGTTGTACACATAAGAGCCGGAGGAAAGAGTACCGGAGTAAACTCTGAAGAATGCCAGCTTACCAACGAATGGGTCAGCCATAATCTTGAATGCTAATGCAGCAAATGGCTCCTTATCGCTGGAAGGACGGGAATCCTCCTCGCCGGTCTCAGGGTTAACGCCCTTGATAGCGGCGATATCAGTAGGAGCAGGCATGAAGTCAACAACAGCATCCAGCATAGGCTGAACACCCTTGTTGCGGTAAGAAGTACCACAGGTAACAGGGCACATCTTACAAGCAATGGTAGCCTTACGGATTACAGCCTTGATCTCCTCTTCGGAAATCTCCTCACCCTCAAGATACTTCATTGCAAACTCATCATCGAAGTCGGAAAGAGCTTCCATGAGAATCTCATGATACTCTTCAGCCTGATCCTTCATATCAGCAGGAATCTCAACTTCGTCAGCTACCTTACCGAGGTCATCCTCGTAAATGATAGCTTCCATCTTAACAAGGTCAATGATACCCTGGAAATCATCCTCAGCACCGATTGGCAGCTGGATTGCAACTGCATTGGCCTGGAGACGCTCCTTCATCATGTTGATTACGTTAAAGAAATCCGCACCAGTAATATCCATCTTATTTACATAAGCCATACGTGGTACGCTATATTTCTCAGCCTGACGCCATACGGTCTCAGTCTGAGGCTCAACGCCGCCGCGGGCAGTCAGAACTGCAACGGCACCGTCCAATACTCTCAGAGAACGCTCTACCTCTACAGTGAAGTCAACGTGGCCTGGGGTATCAATAATATTGATACGATGTTCCTTCCAATGGCAAGTGGTAGCAGCGGAAGTAATGGTAATACCACGCTCCTGCTCCTGCTCCATCCAGTCCATAGTGGCAGCGCCTTCATGAACCTCACCAATCTTGTGGTTGACACCTGTATAGAAGAGGATACGCTCAGTAGTGGTTGTCTTACCGGCATCGATGTGAGCCATGATACCGATATTACGAGTCTTTTCGAGACTATACTCTCTTGCCACTTGTATATCGCTCCTTAAAACTTAACTACTATAGAAGATTACCAACGATAATATGCGAAAACCTCGTTAGCCTCAGCCATCTTGTGGGTATCTTCCTTCTTCTTAATAGCTGCGCCAGTGTTGTTGGCTGCATCCATCAGCTCACCGGAAAGTCTCTCATCCATGGTCTTCTCGCCACGCAGTCTTGCGTAGTTTACAGTCCAACGAATACCAAGGGTCATGCGGCGGTCAGGACGAACCTCAACTGGAACCTGGTAGTTAGCACCACCAACACGGCGGGCACGAACCTCCAGAACTGGCATAACATTCTTTAATGCAGTCTCAAAAACCTCCAGTGGATCCTGGCCGGTCTTGGAACGAATGATTTCGAATGCATCGTATACTACTCTTTCAGCAACGCCCTTCTTACCAGAAAGCATTACCTTATTGATGAACTTAGTGACGATCTTGGAATGATACACTGGATCCGGTAATACGTCACGCTTAGGTACTGAACCTTTTCTTGGCATCTGTTTTTGCCTCCTTCCATAATCTTCAGTCTTTAGAATTGTTTTTTAGCAGTTCTTATGCTTTCTTAGCCTTAGCGCGCTTAGCACCGTACTTGGATCTACCCTGAGCACGATCCTGAACACCTGCGGTATCCAAGGAACCACGAACAATGTGATAACGTACACCTGGTAAGTCCTTAACACGTCCGCCTCTGATCAAAACAACGCTATGTTCCTGCAGATTATGGCCAATGCCTGGGATGTATGCGGTTACTTCAATGCTATTTGTCAAACGAACACGGGCAACCTTACGCAATGCGGAGTTTGGTTTCTTAGGAGTTGTAGTGTAAACTCTTGTGCAAACGCCACGTTTCTGTGGGCAATTCTTTAATGCCGGTGCTGTAGATTTATCCTGCATGCTCTGTCTGCTCTTGCGAACTAACTGATTAATTGTAGGCATACATGCACCTCCTTCCTTCAAATTGAGTATTTAGTATTTATTCAAATCCCACATCGCCGCCTATGGCAAGTGATATGAAATTTTTAACAATGGCCCTGTTTGAGAACCGCCACTGCAGCAGCCTTAACACCAATCGAGCAGGCCTTGCCAAGTTCCTCCATGGTATATGCTGCTTCCACTGGGATCTCTTTATCCTCGCAGAGTGTTTTTAAGGGCTCTGTAACCCTGCCCTCTGCATTGGCACCCAGAAAAACGCAAGCGACCTGTTCCTTGTTGATGGCTTTGGTTACCTGTTTGATACCTGTAACATGCTCTGCCTTCTTCAATTCATCCAGCTGCATACGCTTCACTCCTATAAATTGGAAATCCTCATACCTTAGGCACAAAGGTATTTTAGCACCCCCTAAAACCAATGTCAACACTTTATTTTTCTAGCTTTTTATTGCACACGTGCTCTGGTGTGTCATAAGTTACATGTATATCATTTGTTATATACTTTTGTCTTTTCATTACGCACACCACTTGCTTTTTTTGGCACACTTAACCAACACCT
>NZ_JAZTZI010000157.1:0-30707 GCF_045637405.1 Anaerovibrio sp. | reverse complement strand
GAATAGAAATCATCCATATCCTTCAAGAAAACCCGCATAGGAATTTTCTCATCAGTATCATTACCGGCAAGATCAATACCTACCAAAGACACGTACATGATTTCCGGATGAGCCTTTAAGGTCTCAATGATATCCTCCTTCTTGGAATTTGCTGGGATGACAAACAATAAATCTTCCATAACCTTTACCACCTTTTCATAAATAATATTTACAATAACCTAAATACATTTTTAGCTGTAAACAAAAAAACCACACAGACAACAAAACACGTAGTCTGTGTGGCATCATCGCCATAAAATATGCAACTTGTTTACGAGTCAAATAATAACACAATGAATTTATTTTGGCAAGACTTTTTTTATTTATTTACTAAGCCTTAAATCCACCTTGTTGCCAAAATGAATTCCGTCCATTGCTTCCCTTGGAATGGCTATTTTAACCACAATCTTTCCGGATGGATATGGACTTGTATAACCTGCTTCACTGTTGGCGGTATCACTATTCTGGGATTCTCCGTCATCCTCCGGAGAAATCACCTCAACAATAGTCCCCTCATATTTCTTTCTATCCACAAAGAAATATGCCAACTGTCCCAAAACAGCATAATCACTTTCATCAGGATTTAGATACGCCTCAACCCAAATATCATTATCGTTGCCTACGAAAGCAACCACATCTCCGGCCTTTATTTCCGAGCCGGTTTCAATGCCATTGAGATATACCACGCCATCCACGGGAGCTGTAATCTCTGTGGCACTGCTGCTGGTCTTGGCCTGTTCCAAAGCCATACGGGCCTGATTAACCTGAATCTCTGCCCGCCTTACGGCCTCTTCATTTGGGGGCTGATAGGAGGATTCATAAGTAACAGAACTGGAACTGCCACCACGGGACAAGACTGCCTGATACTGGGCTGCAGCTTCATCACGTTGGATGCCACTAACGGCCCCCATCTCATAAAGTCTGTTCATCTGATCCAGCTTGTTTTTGGCATTGGCAATTTCAGCAGAGGATGCACCGCCTCCTCCTGAATGAACCACCGGACGCTGAATCATTACCCCTTGCTTTATCTGAGCCAAATTCTTTTCTGAAAGTTCCAATGTCTGTTCCATCTGGCGTATCTGCTCGTCAGTAACTGTTACCTCAATGCGGGCAATTACATCCCCAGCCCTTACCGTATCACCATTATGCACCATCACCTCAGTAACGCTGCCAGGTGCTCCGGCTCTGGCTCCTACCATATTTCCGGTAATCTTGGCATCATATATATCCAGATTTCCCCAGCAGTACATTATGTACCACACCAGACTGGAACATAACAGCGTCAGGGCAATAACTCCGACCAATCCGTATTTAATAACTATTTTTGCTTTATCAGTAACATCTATCTCTGCCAAAACAAACCTCCAAAATAAATGGGAATCTGTGAATATACACAGACTCCCAATATATGTACAAAACTAATATCAAAGGCCCTCAAGCTCACAGCCTATAAGCTGTGCCACATCTGTCCAAGTATTGTTTATGGTCTTATGCCCCATAACAGCCTTCACATCAAGCCCTGATTCCTTGGCCAAACGACTTGCCTTGACTATATCCATAATTTTATACTGCTGCTCAATGAGTGCAGCCACCGAAGCCCTATCAATACCATATCTTTGATTAATCCTATCAATAAGGGCATTATTACGGTACGCCCTCACCAAATCCTCGGAAATCCCCAGAGCTTCAGATACATCAATCCATGTATTATCATTCTTTTTCAAATCAGCAACGCTGTCAAAGGACTTATCCGCCAGCTTAGCCATTAAAGCAATCTGACAGGCATCCTCAAGGCATCCGTTCTCATTGCAGTATTTCATCACCGCACCATAAGACACACCATAGTGATTAGCTATAGTGGCAGCCAGCTCATTTCTGTCAGCCCAACGCCGCGGTACCTGATAATGAACCCTGGTCAGAGGCTTTTCTGCCTCAATACCATTACTATTCGCAACGGCCTCAACCTGCTGACAAAAACCTGATGTAAATACCAAAGAACTTACGAGCAATAATCCAGATAAAAACTTAACACCATAATTACGATTCAGCTTTACCATAGGAGTCACCCCTCTACGCCTTTCTTTATATTATACCACGCAGACAGTCATAAGTCCTTAAATAAAAATTAAAAGCTAATAATTGGATAAATTAACTTACATCAAAACAGGAACCGCCTATAAATTCCCTTATAAGGGAGTTGCACGGAATATCCCGCTGATCATATATTGATTTAAAATTACGGCAAAAAGCCAAAAGCTCCTGTGCCTTCTCGTAGGATTTTTCCTCCGGAGATATCTCTGCCAGCATATACATAACATAATGCTTCAAAGCTCCCAGCTCATAAATCAGAGCAGAATTAAACATTACATCCGCATCATCCTGATAAGGGAAAATATATTTTTCTTCCCCGGCTCTAACCCCTGGCCACAGCTCAATAGTATTGTCTGCACTACGTCCCCGGGTGCGGAAATCACGGACTATGCGACGCAAAAGCCGCACCCTGGATGTGGAAATTCTGGTATTTTCATCCATATTCAGCTGATTTAAGGCACTGACATAAATTTTAAACTTATGATCGCGGGGAATGGAACTGGTAAGCTTTTCATTCAATCCATGAATCCCCTCGATGATAATAGGCTGATTCAATGCTATTTGCCTTGTATTGGCCGGATTCATTTCCCTTATACCCTTTTTGAAATTAAAGGTTGGTATGATTACCTCTTCCCCCTCCATAAGGGAGGTAAGCTGTTTATTAAATAGCTTTATGTCCACAGCGTCTATGGACTCAAAATCGTATGATCCATCCGGCAGCTTAGGGGTATCCTCCCTATTGACAAAATAATTGTCAATGGATAGGGACACCGGCTCAAGGCCCATTACTCTAAGCTGAACTCTTAACCGTTGGGCAAAGGAGGTTTTTCCCGAGGATGATGGTCCGGCTATTAGAATAAGTCTATTATTATTTAAATCTCCAGTGATTCGGTCCGCAATATTGGCAATCTTCTTTTCATGCAGTGCCTCTGATACACGAATCAAATCCCTGATACCACCGTTATCAATTATTGCATTTAAGTCAGAAACGTAGGAACAGTGCAATATTTTGGCCCATTCCTTTGCTTCCTCCAAAACTTCCTTAAACATAACCCCCACCATCCTTTAGTCATATATACAAGAAAAGTGACCGCTTGCGACAGTCACTTTACCTCTTTATTCTCATGCTGACATCATTCAAAAAAGACCATCAACAAGCCATAGCAAATGGCTCCCATGGCAGCGGTACAAGGGATAGTAAGCACCCAGGCCATAACCATCTGCTGAGCTACGCCCCAACGGACAGCCTTAATTCTCTTAGCCGCCCCCACACCCATAATGGAGCCTGATACAACATGGGTTGTACTTACAGGCAAATGAAGCAACGTAGCCGTAAAAATAGTGATAGAAGAATTCAAATCTGCCGCAAACCCGTTTATAGGCTCCAGCTTAATTATCTTACCACCTACAGTTTTAATTATACTCCAGCCGCCTACAGATGTACCCACAGCCATAGCAGTAGCACAAAGTACCTTTACAATGAGCGGAACCTCAAACTCCTGCAGTACACCACCGGAAACCAGAGCCAAAGTGATAATACCCATAGATTTCTGGGCATCATTGGAACCATGGGAAAAAGCCATGGTAGCAGCAGTGACAATCTGCATTTTCTTAAATCGGTGGTTTACCTTGGATGGACTGGAATTCTGGAAAAACTGAAACATCAAATTCATGATGATATAACCTACCACCATACCCACCAACGGAGATGTTACCAGGGCAATAACAATTTTTCCTATACCCGTAAAGTTAAGCCCCCCCATGCCCATATCAGACATGAGAACACCACCAATTAATCCGCCTACCAAAGCATGGGATGAGCTGCTCGGAAGGCCAATCTTCCAGGTCAGCAGATTCCAAATAATAGCACCCGTCAAAGAGGCTATTATAATCGGCTGATCAATATGTCCCACTACAATATCGCCACCAATGGTCTTGGCTACACCGGTGCTGACCATGGCGCCAAAGAAATTCAGTACCGCAGCCATCATAATAGCACGACTTGGTGAAATAGCCCTGGTGGACACAGATGTGGCTATAGCATTTGCCGTATCGTGGAAACCATTTATAAAGTCAAATGCCAAGGCCAAAACTATAACTATAATAATAAAAGGATGTAAATCAAGCATACTTCATTACCACGCCTCTAAGCAAATCTGCCATTTTCTCGCAGTGATCAAGGGTATCCTCCAAATCCTCAAGCAAATCCTTCCACTTGATAAGCTCAATAGGATCCTTTACCTGGGCAAAAAGATACGCCAGCTCACTTCTAAATATATGGTCGCCCTCACTTTCGAGCTTGCTGACCTCACTGGTCAGACTGAGAAGCTCTTCCTGATTCTTGCTGATTTCCGGCAACAACTCAAGCACCCTTATAATTTTCTGAGTACATTCAATAAGGAGCTTCGTCAATCTGATGGCTCCCTCCCTAGCCTCACCTGTATGATAGATAACAATACGTTGTAAAATGCCCTGCAACAGGTCTACACCATCATCCAGGCCATTGGCAATGGCATAAATATCCTCACGGTCAATTGGAGTAATAAATGTCTGATTCAGCTTGTCAATTATCCGATCATTGACCCTGTCAGCCTTATGCTCAATATCATTTATTTCCTTAACCTTTATATCAGCTTTACGATGGTCCACCATAACCTCGTCCATCAAAAGCGAGCCCTGATAGAAAAATTGCGCACTTTCCAGGAAAAGATCATAAAATTCGGTATCACCTTTTCTGTTAAAATTAAACATAGTAACCTCCCTTACCTATCCCAATCTATTATAACTATAACACATAATAGAGCCTTTTAACAATAAATTTTCCCCATAGCAAAAGAGGAGATACCGCATTGATATCTCCTCTTTATCAGTGTAATAAATAAAGATTACGTGACTACGATTATCCCTCAACAGCCTTTAATGCTTTAAGCACCTTTGCAGCCATTCCGTACATTTTTGCCTTTGGAATAGAGCAAACGGCGATACGAACGCCCTTCTTCAGTGGAACAGCAAAAATCAAATCCTCATGCATTTTCTCGCATACTGCGGCAGAATCCTTGGCAGGAACAGATATAAAGAAGCCAGCCTTATAAGGCAGAGCCTTCAACCCACATTCCTCGGCTTCCTTCATAAAGATGGCAGCTCTGTCGCGAATTACGCCGTAAAGCTCATCACGCTCTTTTTCAAACTGAGCCAGCATTGCACTGTCCTGCTGAATGGTAGTAAGCAGAGTCTGAGCACCACGGTTGATGTTAGACCAGGTAGCACGACCGGTAAACTTGGTAACGTTCTTAAATTCCTCAATAAGCTCTGCACTGGAGGAAAGACCAATAAGAGCACCGGTACGCTGACCATACATGGTATAACCCTTGGACATGGAGAAGGCAAACATTACGAAAATATTTTCTGGAAGATTACTGAACTGCTTCATAAAACGACGGGTTTCATTCTTCTCACCGGCGTAATCGATATAGGCGATATCCACCATCAGATTAACCTTCTTGCCCTTGGCAGCCCATGCCTTGGACATATCGATAACCTTTGTCCACTCCTCATCAGTAAGGCTATAGCCAGTTGGGTTATGGGCAGGAGTATTGATAATCAGCAGCAAGGAATCCTGCTTGGCAAAGAGCTCCTCCACCTTAGCTTCCAGAGCCTTCACATTGTAATTCTGATTTTCATCAAAGAGCTGGTAGGTAGCCAAAGTACGCCCAGCCTCCTGGCAAAGAGGATTGTAAGTTCCCCAGAACCAGTCAGATGTCAGCACCTGATCCCCGATTTCAGAGTAATTCTGGATAGCCATGTGCAGTGCTCCTGTTCCACCAGAAGTAGCGCATGCGGCAATATGGCCCTCAGGCTTATTATCAGCGAAGGTCAGGCCGATAACAGCATCCAGATATGCCGGGAGACCAGCAGGTGGAGCATAAGCAGCCACATCAGAAATCTTCAATCCCCTAAAAGCCTTTTCCATAGTAGGAAGACAGGCCAGCTTGCCATCCTCTCCTATTATAGAACCAACAGTGGCATTAGTAACCTTATCAGCACCATGAACCTTAATAGCTTCGTTGCAGGCACCACTTGCGCCAAAAATAACGTCTACCAGCTTTTTACCAACCCGATGTGAAGCAACCTGTGAACTCATACATTATCAGCCTCCTTAAAATAAAAAATATTATTACTCTTTTAAATCATTATACCACTTTTATACGATTTTTCCTTTATTATATTTAAAATAATATATATTACCTATTAAACATTTTTATACTTAATATGTATCATTTTATATATATGCCATTTACCCCGTAAAAATAGGAGAATGTCAACATAACAGACATTCTCCCTTTCTTAATTTAAAATCGTATTTTTTACTTCTCAGGGAAAAATTCCTTGTGAATTGCATTGGCTGCTTCGCTCAGCTCGGAGCCCTTAATAAGGCAGCTAATGCTGATTTCAGAGGTACTGATGGCATCGATGTTTACATTGGCATCAGCCAGGGCACCAAACATTCTCGCCGCGATACCAGGGTTACCCAGCATTCCAGCACCTACTATAGATACCTTTGCCACATCCTCCTCAATGAGAACAGCAACTGCGTGGAGCTTTTCTGCCACAGCATCCACAGTTTTCTTGGTCTCCGGAAGATCATCAAGGGTGGTGGTAAATACCATATCAGTAACATTCTTCTCAATGTTTCTGATACTCTGAACAATCATGTCTACTGCTATATTTTTGTCTGCCAAAGCAGAGAATATTTCCTTTGCGATACCCGGATTATTAGGAACGCCAAGAACTGCAATTTTAGCTACGTTTTTGTCATGAGCTACGCCACGAATCAAGAAATCCTTCTCTTCCATTGTATATGCCTCCCTAATCATTGTGCCTGGTGTGTTTGTAAAGGTTGAACGAACATGAATCGGAATATTAAAGTATTTACCCATTTCCACAGAACGTGGCTGCATAACGCCAGCTCCCAGACGGGCCATTTCCAACATCTCGTCATAAGTAATTTCCTGCATTTTTCTGGCATCAGGAATAAGACGTGGGTCAGCCGAATAAATACCATCAACATCAGTATATATTTCACAGGAATCTGCCTTCAGGGCGCCAGCCAAAGCCACAGCAGAGGTATCAGAGCCGCCACGACCCAAGGTTACAGGATCTCCATGCTCATCAACTCCCTGGAAGCCGGCAACTACAACAATATTGCCCTTATCCAGCTCTTTCTTTACTCTGGCAGGCTTAATATCAAGAATCTTGCCCTTGGTATGAACGGAATTTGTTTTCATACCAACCATCTGACCAGTAAGGGAAATAGCCTTCTGTCCCAAAGTACGGAATGCCATGGTAAGAAGGGAAATAGAAACCTGTTCACCAGTAGTCAGCAGCATATCCATTTCACGGGTATACTGATATGGATTTGGATTAATCTGTTTTGCCAGCTCAATCAACTCATCTGTAGTATCACCCATGGCGGATACTACCATTACAATCTGATCTCCCGGCTGTTTTTCGGCGATGATTCTTTTGGCCACATTAAGGATTTTTTCAGTGGTTCCCACTGATGAGCCGCCAAACTTCTTAACAATAAGAGCCATATTTACCTCCTATGATTCAAAACAAATATCTTATAATACAGAATTACTACAATCCATAGTAAGTAGACATTTGTTTTGTAAATTCTCATTAATACACTCAAACAACAAGTATTATAATACATTTATGTGTTCCAGTCTACAGAAATCCCCAATAAAAAGTGTATACTTTGTATTTTTTTATGTACAATCCACCATTCTATGTAAACCTAAATTTTATTCCTATAGGTAAAGCTGTTTAGAATATAGGAGGTACAAATGGCAACTGCCAAGGCATCTGCCACATCATCCGGTTTGGGTGGTTCGGGAAGATTCAGTAGCTTGGTAACCATATAGATAACCTGTTCTTTGGTGGCCTTGCCATATCCCGTTACAGACTGTTTTACCTGAAGCGGTGTTCGCTCCACCAGCTCCAAACCATTTTTGGCTGCCGCCAACAACACCACACCTCTGGCCTGTCCTACCGGAATGGCCGTAGTAACATTACGATTAAAAAACAACTGTTCAACACCCATGACATCCGGCTTGTATTTTTTTATCAGCAGATCCAGCTCATCATATATTTTTACCAGCCTATCCTCGGGTCTGGCCTTGGCACTGGTAGTTATGGCACCGTATTCATGGGCTATAAGGCGACTGCCGTTGGATTCCACAAAGCCATAGCCACAAATTGCCGTTCCCGGGTCAATACCCAATGCAAGCATTATCCTCTCTCCTCAATAAAAAACAAAGTTCATCCTCATCCTTCAATTTTGAATAACTGAGATTTCGCAGTAAAAAATAAGCGGCCCGCAGGCCGCCATATTTTTTATTCTTCGTCCATTTCGTAGTTGCCATATACTTCCTGAACATCATCGTTATCATCGAAAGCATCCAGCATTTTCTGCATATTCACAACATTCTCGCCTTCAACCTTAACGGTGTTATCAGGTACCATTGTAATTTCTGCAGAAGCAGTTTCAATTCCTTTGTCAGTCAACGCCTGAAGAATATCATCAAAAGCATCAGGCTCACCAGTGATCTCAAAAGCATCCTCTTCAGCCACAAAATCATCAGCACCGGCTTCAAGAACAAGCTCCATGAGAGCATCCTCATCGTCAAAGGCTTCCTTTTCCACTACGAAAACAGCCTTCTTATTAAACATCCAGGATACACAGCCATTAGCACCCAAAGAGCCGCCATATTTGGAGAAAATGTGACGCACATCTGCTGCAGTACGGTTGCGGTTATCGGTAAGGATATCCAGCATAATTGCAGTACCACCTGGACCATAACCCTCGTAGGTCATCTCCTCGTAATTGCTGCCATCGGATGCACCCAAGCCTTTCTGGATTGCACGATTGATGTTATCCTTTGGAATATTGTTGGCCTTAGCCTTGCTCAGGGCCAGCTTAAGACGCATATTACCTGTTGGATCGGAACCACCCATACGAACTGCAATGGTAATCTCGCGACCGATTTTAGTGGTAATCTTACCGCGAATAGCATCATTTGCGCCTTTCTTTCTCTTAATATTAGCCCATTTAGAATGTCCTGACATTACTGAAAACTCCTTTTATTACATTTTCTTAAGGGCAGTCCCCTCAAGCTATATTTCACAGCTTAATAGTATAGCATAAATGGAACGATTTAGCCACTTTTTATACGCGGCCATACCGAAGCACAAAGCTATCCCCACATTATAGATATTTGCATTGCACTAATAGTCCAAGCAGGAGTGCAAAAGGGGACATATTTTGCCTTGGTACTTAGCGAATGCAAGCTGAAACGCACAGCATGAGCTTAGTACCGCTAGGCAAACTAGAGAGCGCGAGCGTTCCCCGTTGTACTCCTACTTGGACTATTGATGTTTACACCTTTAATAAGCGGTAAAACTTTTTCTTGCCCTTCTTAACAATTGCCTCTCCGTCAGTGAAATCGCCCTCTGACAGTGTATAATCTGGGTCAGTCACCTTCTCGTCATTGAGAGACAAACCATTCTGCTGGATAAGGCGACGGGCTTCACCCTTAGAGCCGAATACATCAGCTGCTACCAGCACATCCACTAGCTTCTTAGCAGCGTCCTCAGCAGTGAGTTCAATAGTAGGCATATTCTCGCTGGAGCCTGAGCCACCGAATACAGCCTCAGCAGCTGCCTTGGCCTTGTCAGCCTCCTCCTGCCCATGAACCAGCTTGGTTACTTCGTAAGCGAGAACCTTCTTGGCATCGTTAATCTCCTGACCTTCAAGAGCTCCCAGACGACGAACCTCATCCATAGGAAGGAAGGTCAAAAGAGCCAGACAACGCTCAACATCAGCGTCATCCACATTTCTCCAGTACTGATAGAAGTCATAAGGAGAAGTCTTTTCCTTGTCCAGCCACAGAGCACCACCAGCAGTTTTACCCATCTTTTGGCCATCGCTCTTGGTTAAGAGGGTGAAGGTAAGACCATATACAGCATCACCAGTGATACGACGGGTCAGCTCAACGCCTCCAATAATGTTTGACCACTGGTCATCACCGCCCATTTCCAGCTTAAGGTTATAGCGACGATGGAGCTCCAGGAAATCATAGGACTGCATAATCATGTAGTTGAATTCCAGGAAGGTGAGGCCCTTTTCCATGCGGTTCTTGTAGCACTCAGCTGCCAGCATACGATTAACGGTAAAGTGGGCACCCACTTCACGAAGCAAATCAATATAGTTCAGCTTGCGGAGCCAGTCACCATTATTTACCATCAATGCCTTGCCATCACTAAAGTCAATAAAGCGGGCCATCTGCTTCTTGAACTGATTGCAGTTATACTCAATATCTTCATCGGTGAGCATTTTGCGCATATCACTGCGGCCAGAAGGATCACCTACAGTACCGGTACCGCCACCTACAAGACATACTGGTCTGTGGCCGGCCTTCTGAAGGTGGGACATAACCATAAGTCCCAGAAAATGACCTACATGAAGGCTGTCAGCAGTTGGATCAAAGCCGATATAGAAGGTAACCTTCTCATTCTCAAACATTGCACGAACTTCATCTTCATTAGTACACTGGGCGATGTAGCCACGCTCTTTCAGCACATCAAAAACACTTGTTGCCATTATTGTATTTCTCTCCTTAAACCTGAAAACAGGATATTTGTATATTAGATTTTAATTTGCCGTTTTACCGGCAGATGTAGTTGGGGAAGGTGCAGGAGCATTGGATGGAGCAGGGCTAGGGCTAGGCTTAGGCTTGGTACTATCAGTATTGGCAGGCTTTTCAGCACCCTTCTTATCAGTACCCTTCTTATCCTTGCTCTCCTTATCCTTAGCTTCCTTCTCCTTGGTATCATCCTTTACAGGGGCTTCCACGCTGGTAAGAACAGCACCGTCAAACTTCTTGACTGGCATTCCTGCCATAGCCTTGGTCATAAAGGCCTTCCAAATTACTGCAGGGGTTGTACCACCTGTCATGGTGCCCATACGTTGGTTATCATCAGTACCAACCCAAACACCTACTACCAAATCCGGAACATAGCCCACAAACCAGGCATCATGGTAATCACTGGTAGTACCGGTCTTACCGGCTGCTGGACGGTCAATCTGAGCCGCTGTACCAGTACCACGGGCCACAACGCCCATCAGCATACTGGTCAAATCATTGGCTGTAGCTTTCTTAAGGACCTGCTTGCTTTCGGTTCTTTCCTCCTCCAGCACCTTGCCATTGCGGTCAAGGACCTTGATAATAGCTGTATGCTTTACATGAACTCCATCATTGGCAAAAGTACAGTAAGCACTTGTAAGCTCCAAAGGTGTTACACCACGGGTAAGACCGCCAAGGGAGGTGGACAGATTACCATCATTCTGAGAACCTTCAGTGACGAAGGTGGAAATTCCCATTTCCTTGCCCAAATAAATAACCTTATCAATACCAACCTCCTGTGCCACACGAACAGTTGGAACATTTAAAGACTGCTCTGCCACATAGCGCAGGGAAACCTTACCATTGAAGTTTCGGCTGTAATTCTGAGGAGACCAGCCGTTAATATCAATTGGCTTATCCTCAATAATAGTAGACGGCGTAAAGTCAGACTCCAAAGCTGCCGCAAAAACAAAAGGCTTAAAGGCAGAACCAGGCTGTCTTTCCGCCAAAACAGCGCGATTAAACTGGTCGGTACCACGACCGCCCACCATTGCTTTAATATAGCCTGTGTGGGGATCGATGGCCACCAAAGCACCCTGTGGTTGCTTAATCCCATTGCTTTCGGACATATCAGGAAGATTTTTCATAGCTTCCTCAGCCGCCTTCTGCATATCGATGTCCAAGGTAGTATAAATCTTCAGACCTTCCTTGTATACAGCATCAGCACCATATTTTTCAATCATGGTCTGGATTACATAGTCAATAAAGTAGGAAGCCTCGCCTCCTGCCTTGGAGGATGCCTTAACCAGATGCAGCTCCTCGCTCTTTGTTTTGTTTGCAGTAGAAGAACTGATATAGCCATACTTGGCCATCTGGTCCAAAACAGTGGCCTTACGCTGCTGAGCCGCCTGCAAATTATTGGTTGGAGAATAATAGTTAGGGCTCTTTGGAATACCAGCCAGCATAGCACATTCACTAAGGTCCAGATCCTCCACATTTTTACCAAAATATGTCTTGGATGCTGCCTGCACGCCATAAGCACCGTTACCAAAGTAAATCTGATTCAGATAAAGCTCAAGGATTTCCTCCTTGGTATACTGATGCTCAAGCTGAATAGCCAGGAACATCTCCTGTATCTTACGCTTAAATGTACGGTCCTGGGTCAAATAAGCATTTTTAGCCAGCTGCTGGGTGATGGTAGATCCACCCTCTGCTACGCCCTGAGAAGTAATATTGGACCACATGGCACGCATAATACCGCGAGGGTCAACACCGGAATGCTCATAAAATCTGGCATCCTCAACGGCAACGAAGGCATTTTTCAGATTCTCGGGAATCTGATTCATCTTGACCGGTACCCGATTTTCATCAGCATGTACATTGGCAATCTCATTGCCATTTATGTCATAAATCTGAGAAGATGCCGGTGGCCTCACATCAGCAAGGTCAGCCTTTGTATTCAATGTGGCTGTAAGAAATCCGCATCCGACGCCAATAATCATCACAACCATTATTGAAGCAAAAATTATCAGGATTCGACTTGCAGTGCTACCGCCAGAGGACTTCTGAGGCTTCTTAGCCTGACGAGCCCGCTGCTGAGCCGCACCTGTACGTTTTTCCATGATAAACCTCCTTATACACATATACGCTAACATTTTACCATAAATGTTGCGATTTAGCGAAGTTTATTTAAGAGTTACCAAGGTTGCACCTGTGCCCCCTTCGCTCATGTCTGCGAAATTGAAGCCTGCCACATTTTTATGATGCTTCAAATACTCGTGTACACCCTTTCTGAGGGCTCCCGTCCCCTTACCATGAATGATAAGCACCTGGGACAGCCCCGCCATAATGGAGTCATCGATGAACTTGCCCAAAACCACCTCGGCTTCATCAACCATCATACCACGAATATCAATATCACGATGGGCCTCCTGAGTTTTTGATATAAAGCTGCTGCCCCCTTTGGATTTCTTGCCGATGGAGGTGGCTGGCTGTTCCTTTTTACCCTTTTCAACAAATTTGCAGGCAGAAGCCTTCATGGTGGTCTTCATGGCCCCCAGCTGAATTTCCAATTCTTTGCCGTGAATCCCCAAAACTGTACCCTTCTGGTCCAGCTTGGTTACATATATGATATCCCCGACCTCTATAGTTTTTAAATCAATAGGCTTTCTAAATGCCTTGGCAGAAACTATGCCAGGACGAACCCGGCCTGCTTCCTCATTTAACTTGCTTCTGGCATCCTGAATAGCCTGCTGGCGCTTCTGAATGCCCATATCATTAAACTGCTCCTTCAGCTGTTTAATGATTTCCTCAGATTCTCTACGGGCACGACGAACAAGGGCAGAGCCTTCATCCTTGGCCTTACGGATAATATCGGCCTTTTTCTGGGACAGCTCCGTTCGCATGGCTTCAGCTTTGGCCTCCATCTTCTGGGCTCTTTGAAGCTTAGCCTCAATGTCGGCATTCATCTGCTCATACATCATCTTCTCTTTTTCCAGCTGATTTATAACCTTCTCAAACTGGGCATGGTCGGCCTGAATAAGCTGCTTTGCCCTAATAACCAACGCTTCACTAAGTCCCAGGCGACGACTGATAGCAAAAGCGTTACTTGCCCCAGGAATACCGGTAAGCAGTCTATAGGTTGGTCTAAGAGTATTTACATCAAATTCCACGCAGGCATTTTCAATGCCTTCACGGCTAAAGGCAAAGGTCTTCAGCTCGGAATAATGGGTAGTGGCCATAACAGTGGCCTTAATATTTAGAAGCTGCTCCAAAATGGCCATAGCCAAGGCTGCACCTTCCTCGGGGTCTGTGCCGGCTCCAAGCTCATCCAAAAGCAACAGATCGTCGGATTCCACCTTGCCCAAAATTTCCACTAAATGAGTCATGTGGGCTGAGAAGGTACTGAGGCTCTGCTCTATACTCTGTTCGTCGCCAATATCCGCATAAATATTATTATACACAGCAATCTGAGAACCGTTTTCTACTGGAAGAAACAACCCCGCCTGAGCCATAAGCACCAAAAGGCCGAGGGTTTTCATGCTGACGGTTTTACCACCGGTGTTTGGTCCGGTAACCAGTAACATATTGTAGTCAGCCCCAATGGAAATATCTATCGGCACCACCTTATCACTATCAATAAGGGGATGACGGGCTGACAACAGGGTTGTAGCTCCAGCTTCATTGACTACAGGCTCAACAGCCTTCATTTCACGGGCAAGACCAGCCTTGGCAAAGGTGAAATCGATAAAGGCCAAAATATCGCAGTTTTCCATGAGAATATCGTCCTTACGGCGAATCTGGTTGGAAATATCCCTAAGGATGCGTTCCACCTCATGCTTTTCCGCTGCCACCAGCTGCTTGATATCATTATTAAGATTAACCACCGCCATTGGTTCCACAAATACGGTAGAGCCACTGGCAGACTGGTCGTGGACAATCCCCGGAAAATACTGACGGTATTCCTGCTTTATAGGAACCACATAGCGGTCACCACGCATGGTAACAATGGCATCCTGAAAATATTTCTGATACTCCGCAGAGTGAAGAATGTTGTTCAAATGGTCCTTGATGCGGGCCTGAGATGTCTTTACCTCACGGCGAATACGCTTCAGCTCCACACTGGCATCATCACGAAGATTACCATGCTCATCCACAGTGTTTTCCAGATTGCGCTCCAGTTCACCCAGAATCTCCAAACCACGAGCCCAATTTTTGAGAATAGGGGCATCCAGCTCCAATTCCTTGAAGAACTTCTTTACTCCCCGCATGGCGTACATAGTAGTGAGCATATCCATGATTTCAGAGGTCTCAATAGTGGCACCGATACCAATTTTCTTCATCAGCTCACGAATATCACGGATGCCGCCTAAAGGTGGATTGGCCATGGAGGAAACCATAACTGCCTCTGCAGTCTCCCGCAGTCTTTCCTTAACCTCGTCTATATCACTGCTTGGCTGCAAGCCTCCTGCCAGCTCCTTGCCTAAAATGGAGCCAGCCTTATTTTGAAGACGCTCCAATATTTTTTTATATTCTAAAACTTTAAATGAATCCTGTTCCATCTATAACCTCAAAACAATATTTTACTCCACACCTCTAAAGTAATGGCCGCGGGTGATATTATCACCTTCAATGGCCTCCGCTGCAGCCTTATCCCGGTCGCTGAGCTCCCCATCAAAGGCCATATACTTCTTGTAGTTGGCAATGGTTTTCTTTAACTGATCAGCACTCATGTAACGTGCCTCTATTCTCAGCTGGCTGATACCCATGGCACCAAATTTCATGGCATGGGGCAGCATACTTAATCTGTTGCCGTTCAATACATGCATATGGCAATACTGGTCCATCACTAGAGGAAACTTTATATCCTTGCGATCCTTTAAAAAGAATTTCTTACCGCTGTTTACACATGGCGCACTGCACTGACCTGTATGAAGTCCTCCAAGGAAGCTGCCAGTGGCACAATATTCTGATACCATCAGCTCCATATTGCCGTCCACAATACAGGAAAGAGGCATGTCACTTTCCTTGGCCAGCTTCTCCACCTGAGCCAGCGTAAGCTCAGGAGAAAGGGTTGCAGCCTGGACCCCCAGCTCCTCTAAGTGCTGTAATGTCTTAAAGTTGTAAGAGACCAAGGAATAATCCGCATGAACCGGAATATCAGTAAGCTCTCTTACAGCCGCCAGTGAGCCTATATTATGTACATTAATTGCATCCGGCTTATAGGAAGCCACAGTCCTTAACCATGTATGGAATCCCTGTAGTTCATGGTTTCTTATAATTCTTGGAGTATTAAGGGCAATCCTGGCCCCAGCTTGATGAGCCATATATACAGCCTTTTCGTACTGCATAGGTATAATGGCATCATGATGATAGGATTCACCACCAAATACCACCCAATCTGCCCCTGCAAACAGTGCGGCCTGCAAAAGATCCATGGTATCCACCACGGCAGTAATACCAGCCCGAACCCGTTTCTTGGTCTTGATTTTATTCAAAGCCGTGGTGTTATTCGGAACAGGTTTTCTTTCATATTTGGAAAGACGTTGACGTTCCATCATTTCCACTGCTTTTCGTCTGGCCTCGTTGATTTCACTTACGGGTACCATAACATTGCCTATAATACGGCATTCCAGATTTCTTAACTCAAATATGGAAGTACCTAAACGTGACACCTGTTTATGAACAGTTTCCTCACTTAATGGCCGTTTAATAGCCTCCTGACCAATAAACTCTGTCCTGCCTTCCCCTTTACAGCCATCCTCATCTGTCATGGAAATGACCAGAGGCTCACCAACAGCAGCATTGACACTCACATCCACTGACACCCTACGCACCGGGGAACCAGTATTGTAAAAGCCCTTAGCCCATTCCATAAGGGGTGCATCATACACTTTAAAGGCTCTATCATGCTCAAATACCCGTGACTCCACAGGGAAGCTCACAACAGAGCCTGACTGAGCCTGCTCCACTGGAACCATATTGCGGTTTTTGCCGTTCTTTACGATATTCAGTTCCTTAACGGTAGCAGTTACACGACCACCAACCTTAACCCAAAAATCCACCTGATCCCCAATGGATAAGCTATCCGACAGCTTCATGGTCACAAAACCAGTTGCGCCGTCATATCCCATAACCCTTCCCAGCATTATGCCACGATTATTGGGACGGCGGTCACTCATCATGTTACGGCCCTGCTTCTTTTCCAGAAAAGCTGTGGTAAAATCACGATTAAATACCTGAGCCAAATCATGCCGTGTTTTATCCGTTACCTGGAACTTGCCGGCATAGTGGCTGTCAATAACCTGACGATAATTATTTACCACAATACCAACATACTCCGGACGCTTCATACGCCCCTCGATTTTGAGGGAAGCCACGCCAGCATCAATAAGCTGAGGAATTAAATCAATAGCATTCATATCCCTTGGACTGAGGAGATATTTTCCAGCAGTGTCCTTCAGCATATCATTGTCGTGCTCGTCCACCAGCGTATATGGCAAACGGCAAGGCTGGGCACAGCGGCCCCGGTTTCCGGAACGTCCACCGATCATGCTGCTCATAAGGCACTGGCCGGAATAGCAGACACACAAAGCACCATGAATAAATACCTCTATTTCCACGTCACAGTTATCAATTATATGCTTAATAGCTTCCAGAGAGACCTCACGGGAAAGCACCACACGGGTAAAGCCCAGCTTCTGGAGGGCCAGTACACCATCGAGATTATGCACCGTCATCTGGGTACTGGCATGAAGTGGCAAATCCGGAACTATTTCCTGGGCCAGCTTGGCCACACCTAAATCCTGAACCAATATAGCGTCTGCACCAGCTTCATATAAAAAGCGGAGATAATCTGCCAGCTGTGGCAGCTCCTGATCATCTACAATGGTATTTACGGTAACATTAATAAGGACATTGCGCAAATGGGCTATTCTGATAGCCTCCCGCATTCCCTCCTCATCAAAATTATCGGCATAGGCTCTGGCACCAAACATATTGCCGGCAAGGTAAATGGCATTGGCGCCGCTTTCGATGGCGGCAATGAGGGCCTCCCTACTGCCGGCTGGGGCCAACAATTCAACCATAACTGCATCCTCCAAATCTATGTAAAAAACAACTCAAGCTATAAAATCACATCGTATTATTATACCTTAGTTGTTCTTTTTTTGCCATAAATAAATGAGCGTTGGGACAGTGCCTTTCACAATGTCACGATACTAAAATTTTTTGTTGCATTTATATAGTGGAAAAAATCATAACTCGCTTCGCCCAAAAGATTAGCTTGGCTTCGCTCAAACAAATGATTTTTTTCACTAATATTAAGGTAAAGCAACAAAAAATTTCTTAACGTATCGTGCCAAACTGTTCAAGGCATCTGTCCCAACACTCCATAAAAAAATTAAAAGAACTGCCGGGAAATATTCCCAACAGTTCTTGATGCCCTATTACGCTTTTAGTCGCGCTTTGTAAGAATTGTGGACAGGTAATTCAGCTTCTTGTCCTTATTTGCAGCAACATCATTGATGATTTCCTCATCAGGCAGGCCACAACGGCTTACCAGAGTGGCATTCTTCAACATGGAGGCTTCATCCAAATTATCCACCACCTGGGAGAAATTCTTGTACACCTTCATAATAACTGCATTATCACAGGTATCCAAGGCCTTCTTCAGCTTATCCTCGGAAACAGTAGCTGGAATAATGCTTAAGATGTCATCACCTTCCACAATGGAGCGGCCAAGGTAGCTGGCAATAGCACAGAAGGCAGGAATACCAGGAATAGTCTCAATATCTGCCCCTGCTTCCTTAAGACGATTATATACATATATGTAAGTGCTGTAGAACATTGGATCACCAAGGGTCAGAAAAACAACCTGTTTTCCTTCCTCCAGCATGGCCATAATCTCTGCCTTATTTTTTTCCCAGGCAGAGGTGTCCTCAGAGAACCCTTTAACCATAGGATAAATCTGATATACAATTTCTGTATCTTCACCTATATAGCAACGGGCAATATCCAATGCTACACTGCCTTCCTTTTTCTCAGTTCTTGGGGCGATAACAACATCTGCACCCTTTATAGCATTAACAGCCTTCACCGTTAACAATTCAGAATCACCTGGGCCTACACCTACGCCAAACACTTTACCTTTCATGTATTTGTCACTCCTTTATGCCATCATTCTTTTTTCATATTTTCATAGTATATTATACCTAATACTTATCATCATTATCATAACACAAAATACTTTACAAGTAAGTTTTTTTCTTTAAAATTAAACATATAAAGAAAAGTTTTGGTGAATTAAGTAAAAATAACAATATAACGAGCTTTAAGATGTCCCCTTCCTCTTTAGGTGGGGGAATACAAAATACAATAGCTGGCAGGCATATCTCCCAGCTCGTTGAAACGCTAATTGGAAGATTTTTCTTCTAAAGAAGAAAAATTTGAATAATGGCGTTATAACCCTAAAGGAGGAAAACAATATGGCAGAGGTTAAGGTTACCAAGGACAATTTTCAGCAGGAGGTTTTGGAATCTGATATTCCAGTTATTGTGGATTTCTGGGCAGAATGGTGTGGCCCATGCAAAATGATGGCCCCTATCCTTAAAGAAATTGCCGATGAAAATGAGGGCTCCATCAAGGTGGCCAAAATCAACGTGGACGAGGAATCCTATCTTTCCTCCCAGTATGGCATTGTAAGCATTCCAAGCCTGTACTTCTTCAAAAACGGCAAGGTTGTAAACCAGTACATTGGCTTCGTACAAAAGGATTTCGTTCTGAAGCTGCTGAATGAATCATAATTAAATTAAAAATTATCACTAAAAAACGCTATTATCCGCTGTGATATGCACACCACTGTGCTTTCAGCCAATAATAGCGTTTTTATTATGTAATTAAATCTTGGTCTGAATAATTGTTTCCAGAGCGATTTTTATCATGTCATTAAAATTAGTCTGACGTTCCTCTGCCGGAACAGCCTCCTTGGTCAACAGGTGATCGGATGCAGTGAAGATACCCAAGCTCTGAACACGGTATTTTGCTGCAAGGAGATATAAAGCTGCAGTCTCCATTTCTACAGCCAAAATACCATAGTGACGAAGCTTATCATTATCAATATCCTCATCATAGAAACGGTCAACAGTGACAATGTTACCCACCTTGGTTGGAATATTAAGTGTCTTACCAACCTCCATGGCCTTACTCATCAACTCATAATCTGCTAATGGGGCAAAATTAATTGTAGGTCCAAAAATATTACGGATTATGGAGGAATCTGTGGTGGCTCCCTGGGCAATTACAATATCGCGAAGATTGATATTTTCATGCATGGCGCCACAGGTACCTACACGAATCAGCTTTCTTGCACCATATTCCCTAATAAGTTCGGTAACATAAATGGAAATGGATGGTATACCCATACCAGTACCCTGAACAGATACCGGAACCCCTTTGTAGGTGCCGGTGTAACCGTAGGCTCCACGGATTTCATTATAACACTTGGCATCCTCCAGGAAAATCTCTGCGATATGCTTCGCACGAAGAGGGTCACCAGGAAGCAATACTCTTTTGGCAATTTCACCAGCCTGTGCTCCAATATGTAAACTCATTATAATCTCTCCCTTCAACTTTGCTTGTATTACACAACTATCTCATCATGGCTTTTTACTATCCTGTCCGCTCCAGATAAGTCCTGTGCTCCTGAATTAGGATTGTAATAACCAATACAATGCATTCCCGCCGCTCTGGCTGCAGTAACTCCTGCAAAGGCATCCTCAATAACAGTGCAGTTCGCTGGTTTTACCCCCAGCTTTTCTGCCACCGTAAGAAAAATCAAAGGATCCGGCTTGCTCCGTGGCAATTCATCACCACTGACCAACACGCTAAAATAGTCCTTTAAACCGAACCGGCACAGCACCAGCTCTATCATTTCCATGGTAGATGAGGACCCCAAGCCAATAACATAGCCTGCCGCCTTTATGCGCTCCAGAAGCTCCCTAATACCAGGCATGGTCTTTACAGACTCATCCTCCATAAGCATTTTCTTATATAACACATGCTTACGGTGGGCCAGCTCCTGCCATGAGACAGGACACTGGGGATTTTCCTCTACCATAGTACCATAAAAATCCCTGCTGCTGCGCCCCACAAAGGTGGCCAGTCTCTCGTCAGAAATAGTTATACCACATTCAGCCAGCACCTTTTTCTTGGCCTTGGCATGAATAGGCTCACTATCGTAAATAACCCCATCCATATCAAAAATAAATGCTTTTTGCTCTTTATCCATTCCAGTCAATCTGCTCCTAATATTGATTACCTTAAAAGTATAACATATCCACTATACACTGAAAAGGCGAAAAGCACACGCCACAAACAAAAGAGCTGCGCCAAAATCTCATCAATTTTGGCACAGCCCTAAAAATCACATTATGAAATTACGCTACATCCATCAACGTCTCTTGGTACGAAGCAGCGCCCAGATAAGGTTCTTAATATCCTTATCCTTGTCAATTTTAACCTGAACGGCCCGTTCATTGCCGATAATATTGAAGTTCTCAACCAAGAAGCAATAAATCAGGACACCCAAGGAAATAAGGCCAACACTTACGATGATTTCGCCAATACCAGGGAAGTAAGCGCCGGACTCATACATGGAGGTAAATACACAATTTAGGCGGTTAAGAATTACGCCTAATACTGTTAGAACAGCATAAGTGAGAAGGCCGCCCTTCTTCTTGCTGAGAGGACTGACAATTATCACCAGAGGTATCAGTATGCCAAACAGCATCTCCACGCAATACATATTGCTCTGAAGGGTTCCTTGGAATACATAGCCCCATTCGTGCTTTTCAAAGAGATCATAGAGCTTCAGCAGCAAATATACAAACATCATGCCAGCACCCACGCGGGTAAGCTTCAGCATAACATCATGATCGATCTCATGACCATAAGCTGTCTTTGCCAATGTGGTCTCTATGGTAACCATGGCAGAACCGATAAAGAAGGAGGATATTAAGAAGTAAAGTGGCAGGAATTCACTCCACCACAGTGGGAACATTCTCTCCTTCATAATCAGGAACAAACCACCCAAGGATGACTGATGCATTACCGGGAATATTAAGCCAATAACGACTAGCACCGGAATAGCCTTCACAATATAACGATGCAGCTTTTGTCGCAGGATACGCTCCGTTATTATCTCAAAAAATTCCAGACTTAAAACTGTGGTATAAATGGAAATACACCAAAATACTTCAAAAAGTACCGATGTATAGCCCCAAGATACGAAAGGCCGCCAAAAGTTAAACCACTGACCAATATCCAGGAACAGACCAGCCATAACCAGGATATAGCCAAGCAATGATGTAAGCAGGGCGCCGCGGGCCACAACGTGGAATTCCTTGTACTGGAATATACTTACCAGCAGGGCTGTGGAGTAGCCACCACCAGCAAGGGCAACGCCGCACATTACATCAAAGGCAATCCACATGCCCCATGGAGTCTCATCTGTCAGGTTGGTTACATACTGGAAACCTGTCAGAAGTCTAAGGACAACTGTGGCTACCATTAAGGCTACTAATCCTGTTAGCACAAATCGGACGGGAGTTATAGTAAAGTCCCAGCCCAAAATTCTAAAACACTTATATACCTTCATGCTCAGCCCTCCTTATCCTGGTCGTCATCATCATGAGGATTATGAATCTGGTTTCTATTCTTGTCCACACGATAATTGTAGAATGCGATTCCTGACAAGAACAATGCCCAGCAAGCAGCAAGGCCAGGAACCTTGGAGAGATAGCTCTTGGTATAGCTGGTAACAGGTACATTGGAGACATCCTTGAAGCCCAATTCCTCAAACGGAACATCTGAGATATAGAGCCACTCGGCGCCACCAACTTCATGTTCACCATATACATGGTTAATATAACGACTATCAGAATTGATAATCTCATGGGCCTTTTTAATCAGCTCATCCCTATCCCCGGACATAAGGGCACCAGTAGTGCAAGCAGATACACAGGCAGGAGCATCACCCTTGCTTAACCGCTCCGAACACATCTGGCATTTTGACACCTGTGGGAACTGTTCATTCCATTGGTACTTTGGAATAGAATACGGACAAGCCACCAAACAATAACGGCAACCCACACACAAATCAGGATAGTAAACAACAGCGCCTGTTTTTTCATCCTTCTGAATCGCCTTGGAGAAGCAAGCCGATGCACAGGCAGGCTCCTGACAATGGAGGCACTGCTTCTTAACGAATCTCAGCTTGTCTTTATCCTTTCCGTGGAACTCCTGAATAACAGTCCAGCGATTGTCATCAAGCTCCACATTGCCGTCATCCTTTACATTTCTTGGCTTCGCCTTGAAATTAAGATTGTTATATCGTTTGCAGGCTACAGTACAGCCTTCACAACCAATACATTTTGTAATATCTACTAATACAGCCATCTATCTCACCCCTCCTCAATCAAACAACCGGTCGTGCCGATTGACAAAGGTTGTATGCAAGTATTTCTCTGCCTTTTCACTGAGAGGCTTGCCGAAGAAGTCCTTATAGATGGACTGAATTTCTGCATTATCGTGACTGCAACGCTTTACGGCCCCAGTATCTTCCTTGTAGATGGCCTCAATGCGTTTTTTCTTGGCCTCCACGGCATCCATGGTTTTTGGCTGACCACCGCCACCAATGCAACCACCTGGGCAGGCCATGAACTCTATGAACTGCCACTTGCTGTTGCCCGTGGCCTTGATACCTTCAAGAAGCTGACGAGCATTTTCCAGCCCATGACATACTGCAATATTAACAGCTCCTACCCCAGGAATGCTGGCAACGGCCTCCTTTACAGATTGCATGCCACGAATTGGCTTCCAATCCAGCAAATCAGCCGGTGGATTAGCACCAGTTGCCAAATAATAAGCTGTACGTACTGCGGCCTCAGTAACACCACCGGTGGCACCAAAAATGCGCCCTGCACCAGTTGATTCACCGAGAATAGAATCATATTCAGACTCTGCTACAGTATTTAGATCAATCCCCTTATGCTTCAACAATACAGCCAGTTCTCTGGTGGTGAGAACATAATCCATATCCTGCTGGCCATCAACCTCCAGCTCCTCACGGCCCACCTCAAATTTCTTGGCAGTACATGGCATAATGGAAACATTTACAATATTTGAAGGATTAATGCCCATCTTCTCCGCGTAGAAGGACTTAACGGTAGCCCCCAGCATATTCTGCGGTGACTTACAGGTGGACAGATTGTGCATCAATTCAGGATAGAAATACTCACAGTATTTTACCCATCCCGGACAACAGGAGGTAAGATGCGGTATCTCATCCTTTTTCTTGGTGAGACGGTGCACAAATTCAGAAGCTTCCTCCATAATGGTCAGATCTGCGGCAAAACAGGTATCAAAAACTGAATCGAAGCCTGCTGCCTTTAAGGCGCCTGCCATCTTCTTACCCACACTGGTTCCCTGAGGCATGCCGAATTCCTCACCCAAGGAAACCTTTGTGGCAGGAGCAGTCTGAACTACCACATGCTTAGTATCATCCTCAAGGGCTTCCAATACCTTTCGCACATGACTCTTTTCTGTAATTGCACCGGATGGACACTGCATAACACATTGACCACAGCCCACACAGGCAATCTCCTGCTTCAGTGGCAATGGATAGTTTCCATATACACCCATTACGTTTTTGCAGGCATCTACGCACTGACCACACAAAATGCACTTCTCGTCATCACGTTCAATGGATGGATTTGTTGCACTGATAGCCACGCGCCCCTTTAAATTAACAGGAAAATCACCTTTTCCCTCATACTGGCTGGACACCCAACCATCGCCCCCGGAAGGCTTCCCTTTACAACCAGAGGCCATTACCCCAAATCCCAGGACGCCTGATCCGGCCACAACCTTTAAAAATTTGCGCCGCGACATCTTGTTACTCATACATATACTCCCCTAACGTCTACTCCACAAAAACATGTACACAATTGACACAAAATTCGCACAATAATCTCTATTTATTATTTTACCACGTGATAATAAAGAAAAAAATACTAAGTTTTTATGGAATTATTAAATATTTATATACTAACAGCCTACATAACGATCTTATCCAAAATACCGGTAAGATGAGCAATAGCCACACCATAGTTAGTCATTGGCACAGATACTGTCCGCGCCTTATCAATTCTGGACAATATATACCGCCGGTTAAACATACAGCCCCCGCACTGAATTACCAGATCGTACTTTGGAAGGTCATACGGAAAATCCGTACCACTGACCACATCTACCTGCAAGCTCTCCCCGAATCGCTTGCGAAGGAGACGAGGCAGCTTCACCCTTCCAATATCCTCATTAAGAGGCGCATGGGTACAGCACTCAGCAATCAAAACTCTTGATTTCTCGCTAAGACTGTCTATAAAATGAGCACCCTCAACATAATATTTTAAATCCCCCTTATAAGCTGCAAATAGCACAGAAAAAGAGGTCAAGCAGCTTTCCCTTGGTTTATGCTCGTAAACGTATTTGAAGGCCTGGGAATCAGTAATAATTAGCTGAGGTGCCTCCTTTAATCGGTCCAACGCCGTCTTCAGCTTATCTGTTGTGGTAGAAACCACAGTACATTTTCTGTCAAGAAGCTCCCTTATAGTCTGAACCTGAGGAAGTATCAAACGTCGTTTAGGTGCCTGAATATCCTGTGGCATTACCAACAGCACCAGATTGTCCTCTTTTACCAGGCCGCCTGTGATAAATTCTTCATCATAATCCTCTGGCATCAGTTTAGACAGTGCCCCTATTATTTTGCTTCGATTACCGGTACCACCAGCTTCATTACAATCTGCCACCAGAAGTACATTACTGTCACCATGAAGCCTTTCTGATATTGTCTTCTTTAACTTTTCTTCCCCAGAAAGCTTTCCAAAGGAATTAACAAGACATAGAACAGGCACCTTTTTCTTTTGAAAGCTTTCCAGCAGCTTGTATTCTTCCTCAAAATTACCTTGAAAATTAGCCGCAAATACCAGAATTGCCACGTCCGTCTTTTCCATAGCCAGCTTGGTTTTTTCCAAGCGTTGTGCTCCTAGAGTGGAACTGTCCTCTATGCCCGGAGTGTCAATAATAACACAGGCTCCCAAAGGATTTATTTCCATGGCTTTATATACCGGATCTGTAGTAGTACCTGCCACCTCAGACACAATGGAGGTTTTCTGTCCCGTCAGAAGATTTATCAGAGAAGATTTACCGCTATTCGTTCTGCCAAAGATTCCTATGTGAAGTCTGTTGGCATTTGGTGTTGAATTTAACTCTGCCATATTAAAACCTAAAATCCCTCTTACCTTCACTAATTTCCGCTAAATGCCGGGCTGCAACCTGGCGAACCTTTTCACTTGGAATTTTCTTCAGCTCTGACTCAATCATGGCCAGCCCCTTTTTCTTGGTATCCTCAGTGGCATAATCCTCCAAATACTCCTTTAAGGTCATAAGGGCATTTGGATGACAGCAATTCAATATTTGCTTGTTCTTGCAAAGGGACATGAAACGATCACCTGTACGTCCTTCCCGATAACATGCAGTGCAGAAGCTTGGCACATAACCAAGGGTAATAAGCCAATTCAGCACCTCATCCAGAGTACGTCGGTCACTCACATCAAACTGGGCCGAGTTATCATCCTCCGGCTCCTCCTCCACATAACCGCCTACGCTGGTACGGGAACCACCGCTTATCTGGGAAATCCCCAGCTCCAATGCCTTTTCACGTACAGCCTTGCCCTCACGGGTGGAAATAATCATCCCCGTATAAGGCACTGCCACACGAATAAGTGCGATAATCTTTTCAAATATTTCATCGCTGATACCGTTATCAAAGGCATCCGGATCAATATCATCAGCCTTCTTAACCCTTGGTACGCTAATGGTATGAGGTCCAACACCATGAACTGCCTCCAAATGCTCCGCATGCATCAAAAGCCCCGCAAATTCATAACGATATCCCTCAAGACCAAAAAGAACACCTAAGCCCACATCGTCAATTCCGCCCTCCTGGGCTCTGTCCATAGCCTCTGTATGATATGCATAATCATGCTTTGGCCCCGTCGGATGAAGCTCCTCATAGGATTTTTTATTATAAGTCTCCTGAAAAAGAATATAGGTGCCAATTCCTGCGTCATGGAGTTTTTTGTAGTTCTCCACAGTAGTTGCCGCAATATTGACATTTACGCGTCGTATAGCCCCATTCTTGTGCTTGATATTGTAGATGGTATTAATGGACTCCAGCACATATTCAATAGGATTATTTACAGGATCCTCACCCAGCTCAATGGCCAGGCGCTTATGTCCCATGTCCTGCAATGCCATTACCTCACGACGGATTTCATCCTGAGTCAGCTTCTTGCGGCTGATGTGTTTATTTTTTGCGTGATATGGACAATAAAGACAGCCATTGACACAATAATTGGACAGATACAGCGGTGCGAACAGAACGATACGGTTGCCGTAGTAATCCTCCTTTATCTGTCTTGCCAGATCGTAGACCTCCTGCAGCTTTTCCTCATTGTCACAGGCCAAAAGCACCGATGCCTCACGATGGGTTAGTCCCTTGCCCAATTTTGCCTTGGCAATAATCTCATTCAGGACATCCATGTTATCCTTGTTTTCATCGGCATACTTCAAAGTTGCCTGAATTTCCTCATCAGCGATAAAATCCTCCGCCTTCATGGACTTCATATCATACATTTAAATCACCCTTATAATCTCCCCGGTCACACACAACACGGTAACCTATTTTATTCACCCTATTTTTGAGGCACTCGATACATTCCGCTGCCTCTTCCCCTGTACAAATTTTCTTATCATAAAGCGCATACTGTTTTCTGACCCTTCCCGGTGACAGGTTAGGCATTACCACATTTGCCCCGGCCATAAGTCCCTTCTCTCTACCGAACGGGTCAATGGTGCCCAGGGCGGTAGTAGCCGGCAGCAGCACCCTTGGCAAAAGTAAACGGATAATGGACAGCAGTGTCACCGTCATATCAACGGTACCGGCCAATTCCCTGCCAAAGGGAGTATCATGCTGAGGAATGAACGGCCCAATACCTACCATATGGGGTTTTAGCTCCCTTAAAAACTGCAAATCCTCATATAAGTTTTGAGTTGTCTGGCCTGGCGACCCCACCATAAATCCCGCTCCCACCTGATACCCAATTTCCTTCAGATTTTTCAGGCATTCCTTACGGTGCTTCAAGGACAGCTCTGATGGATGAAGCTGCCTATAATGGGCATCATTGGCAGTCTCATGGCGAAGAAGATATCTATCCGCCCCGGCTTCAAAATATGCCTGATAGCTTTCCTTGCTCCTTTCCCCTATTGAAAGGGTAACCGCGCAATCCGGATATCGCTCTTTTATGGACCTTATCAACCGGCATATCATGGAATCGATATAAAAGCCATCCTCTCCCCCCTGTAAAACAAAGGTGCGAAACCCCAGACGATACCCTTCATCACAGCAAGCCATAATATCCCCATCAGAAAGCCTATACCTGTCTATATTGGCATTATCTCGACGGATACCACAATAGTAGCAATTATTACGACAATAGTTGGTAAACTCAATCAAGCCGCGAATGTACACATCAGCATCATAATACCGTTGTCTGACAGCTACAGCCCGCTCTTTTAAATAATCAGCCTCATTTCCATTCAAAAGATATTGAAGTTGCTCCATATCTATATTCTGTTTTGCTTCAATTTCATCAACTATAGAAATAAAACCACCTCAAATATTTCAGCCATTTTCACGTATACTATGGTATAACTTTTTGTATATTTAATCAATATAAAGACTTTTATTATTTGTCAGACATTTTCAGACGTTTCTGCCATTACACTGACGTTGAAGTTAATTGAAGCTTTATTGAAGTTGTATTGAAGTAGTTGTTGAAGTTATATTGAAGTTGACATTGAAGTTATGTTGAAGTATATTTGAAGCAGTTCAGAACGAGGAGACAACACAATATGTTTATTGAAGAATTAACCCAGAAAATTAGCTTGGAGAACAATACAACTGAATATAAAGGAAAGCTGGATCGCAACAATTTTGTCGGCTGGTTAAAGACAATTGCAGGCTTTGCTAACGCAGATGGTGGTAAATTATTTATTGGTGTTGAAGATAAGAGTCATAAAGTGATTGGTTTCACCCGCAATGATGTTGATAAGGAGCGTAATTATTTCAACAATCAGGTAAATGAGCACCTTACCCCACGTCCAACCACGAAAATAGAGTTTGTACGATATGAAATAAAATCACTGGAGCGATTTATCATTTGTGTACACGTGGAGAGTTCACCAGTAAAGCCTGTTATTTTGAAATACAATAATATTCCTGCCATTTATATGCGACGTGATGGATTTACCAACGGAGCCACCTATGAAGAAATCCGACAAATGAGTTTGGCTACCCAAAATTCTCAATTTGATATATTGCCAACCGATGAAATATATAACAGGAAAGATTTCCTTGATTTATTAGACTTTTATGCAGAACATAATAACGACAAAAAATATACAGACAAAGCACTACGCTCTTTAGGATTCTATGACAAGGATATGCGTTTAACAAACGGTGCTCTCTTATTCAAAGACGGTTATAACGGGGCCAAAACAGGTATCACATGCTCAGTTTTCGCAGGCTTCAATAAAGGGAGCGAACGGATTGTCACAATAAATCGGTTCCATTGCAATATAATTCAATCTATAAAAAACGTTTGCGATTTCATTTACCAGCGAATGAATCATTCATTGATAAAGACAAGCACCAGCCGGATAAACATTGATGCATACCCAAAGCGTGCTGTATTTGAAGGAATCATAAACGCTATTGCTCACAGGGATTATTTTCTTGATGGAACACAAATTCAGGTAGATATGTTCAGGGACCGACTTGAAATATCTTCACCTGGCAGTTTCTATCAAGGTTCTACTATCGGTAAAACATATGATTTGTCATCCATTATCTCCAAACGACGCAACGAAGTGATATGTGCTGTTCTTGTTGACTGCAATGTAATGGAAGCTGCCGGAACTGGCTTCGATAAAATAACAGAAGAATACAGCAGTGCAAATGAAAACCATAAACCATACATTTTTTCTACTTCTGAACACTTTACTTTGGTATTACCTGATTTAACCTTTGAAACTGGCATCACCAACGATAATGAGCTACAACTTATGTATACTCCGATAAGCAAAAGCACCGAACACGATGATAAGGTATTGAGCTACTGCTACAATCAGGCACGAAAAGCAGCAGATATTGCAAAACATATAGGCATAAGTGATTCCAGCTATTTCCGCAAAAAAGTCCTGAAAAACTTAGTCGACCAAGGATATTTGTTAACCAGCAAGCATTCCAGAACCAATTTTTATAAGACAAATACAGATTACGTAAAAATACAATAATAGCCAAAAGAGGAGCCACAACGGCTCCTCTTTCCTTATTGTAACAACTTTAATATATGATATGCAGAAACATCTTAGTAGTATATACTACTCCCCCTATTAAATGTGATACTAAATAATTTCTGTTATATAACAACAATCTCTTAATCACGGATATAAAGTTCATCCTTTTGGCCTTTTACATAACCTGATGGCAAATCACCATCAATCTGGTACCTTACCATATGGTCACCGCAGAAGGTCTTATCATTACAGTGTTTTACACAATGACGGTGGCTCTTACCAAAAACGCTTTCCATACGAATTTCGTCCTGTCGTCTGGCACAGTATGGATTATCACAGATGGAATACTTGCCTATTGGCATATGGTCAAAGCTCTTTATCATGGCATCAATAAGGGATTTTCTCATTGCT
>NZ_JAZTZI010000156.1:0-20548 GCF_045637405.1 Anaerovibrio sp. | reverse complement strand
AAAAATGGTTTTAGTGACGAAGTCGTCGTGAAAGGTAACATTCACCGTCGCATATTATGCAAAATCAGGTAATACGCTTTCTAATATATCGCACACCTCATCAATGTGTTCCTTGGTAACAATCAGAGGTGGTACAAATCTCAACACATTACCAGCGGTACAGTTAATGATAGCACCCTTTTCCAGACAGGAGTTTACAATATCCCTTCCTGGCTTGGTAAGCTCCATGCCCAAAATAAGCCCCATGCCCCGCACCTCTTTTACAAGGTCTGGGAATTTGTTCTGGATTTTCTCCAGACGTGATTTCATATAATCACCCATAGCCTCTACGTTATCGAGGAACTTATCATCCCCTACCAAATCAAGCACCACATTGGCTGCAGCACAAGCCAGGGGATTGCCACCGAAGGTGGAACCGTGATCTCCTGCATGGAATACGGCTGCCACCTTATCAGAGGCAATAAAGGCACCGATTGGCACCCCACCGGCCAATCCCTTGGCCAAGGTTACAATATCCGGCTTAACGCCAAATTTATCATAAGTGAAGAATTTACCGCTGCGACCGATACCTGTCTGGATTTCATCAAATATCAGCAGGGCGTTGTGCTTATTACAAAGCTCACGGACCTTGGTTAAATAAGCACCATCTGGAACATGCACGCCGCCTTCGCCTTGGATAGGCTCCAGCATAACTGCTGCGGTTTTATCACTCATTATCTTTTCAAGGGCTTCTATATCGTTATATGGCACATAATCAAAGCCCTCAGGAAGTGGGCCGAACCCCTCCTGATACTTTGGCTGCCCAGTTGCCGTCAAAGTGGCAATGGTGCGGCCATGGAAGCTGTGAACAGCTGTAATAATCTGGGATTTATCTGCATCAATGCTATGAGCATACTTACGGGCCAGCTTAATGGCTCCCTCATTAGCCTCCGCGCCGGAATTTCCAAAGAATACCTTATTAAGTCCGCTTAATTTGGTGAGCTTTTCAGCCGCATCAGCCTGTACTTGAGTGTAGTAGAGATTGGAGCAGTGAATCATTTTCCCCGCCTGTTCAGCCACTGCCTTTACCAGCTGAGGATGATTGTGCCCCAAGACATTTACAGCAATGCCTCCCAGAAAATCAATGTATTTCTTTCCATGGGTGTCATAAACATAGACCCCGTCGCCATGGTCCAATACAATTTTGTATCGGGCAAAGACTGGAAGATAGTCCCTGGCGTCCTTTTCATAAATCTGTTCATCAGTCATATATGTACACCCTTTCATTATCAATCATTTAATAACCTGAGTACCAATACCACTGGAAGTCAGCAGCTCCAATATTATGGAGTGAGGCTGACGGCCGTCTATAATGTGAACCTTATTGGTACCACTTTCAATGGACTTCAAACAGGCCTCGATTTTTGGAATCATGCCCCCGGAAATAATTCCAGTTTTAATATATTCCTTGGCCTCCGCCACCGTAAGAGTGGATATAAAGGTATCCTTGTCCTCAAAATCCTTATAAACTCCTTCAGTATCTGTAAGCAACAACAATTTTTCTGCCTTTAGAGCACCAGCTATTTCCGCTGCCACATAATCAGCATTGATGTTGTAGCTTTCGCCGTCATCACCTACACCAATAGGTGCGATGACGGGAATATAACCATTATCCAACAGAGTATCCAAAATTGATGTATCAATGGCAGCCACCTGCCCCACATAGCCGATATCTACATCGGCCTGCTTCCCGGCTTCATCATATACAGTGGCAAGCTTCTTTGAGGCCTTAATAAGTCCCGCATCCTTGCCGCTAAGACCTACTGCCTTCACTCCGCGGCAATTAAGCATATTTACAATATCGGAGTTTACCTTGCCATCAAGGACCATCTCCGCTATTTCCACCGTTTCTTCATCGGTTACTCTAAGGCCGCTGACAAAGGCAGATTGTTTGCCCACCTTCTTCAGGAATTGGGTAATGTCCGGGCCACCGCCATGCACGATTACCGGCCGCATACCCACATATTTCAGCAGGCTCACATCCTCCATAACCTTCTGCTTTAGCTCTTCATTTATCATTGCATTGCCACCGTATTTTATAACGATGGTTTTTCCGTAAAACTCTTGTATATATGGCAGGGCCTCAATAAGGGTTCCCGCCTTTTTCTCTGCATGCTCCATAAAAGCCATGTAAATCACCTCATCAGGTGTGATACTCACCATTAATCTTTACATACTCATAAGAGAAATCACAGCTCCACACCGTGGCAGCGGCATCTCCCATGCCCATTTCCACATTGATTTCAATATCATGCTCTGCCATTACCTTGGAAAGCTCATCCATATCAAATTCTGCTCCCAGGCCATTGGCGTAAACAGTAATATCACCAAATTTAATAACCGTCTTTTCAGGCACCATTGGAACTCCGGCATAGCCCACAGCACAGATTACCCGCCCCCAATTAGGGTCTTCACCGAAGAAAGCGGTTTTAACCAATGGAGACTTGGCAATGCTCATAGCCACAGTCTTGGCATCATCAAAGGTCTTGGTGCCATGTACGTTAATTGTAAGGAACTTGGTGGCCCCTTCGCCATCAGCAGCAATACGCTTGGACAGCTCCTGGCAGATGGTCTTTAGGGAATCATAGAACACTTTATAGTCCTCTGTCCCCTCCTTGATTTCCGCATTGCCGGCCTCACCATTGGCCAGAACCAGCACGGTGTCATTGGTACTCATATCACCGTCAACAGAAATCATATTGAAAGAAACCTCCACGATGTCAGACAAGGTCTTTTGCAGGAGAGGTGCAGCGATGTTGGCATCTGTGGAAATATAGCAAAGCATGGTAGCCATATTTGGCTGAATCATGCCCGAGCCCTTGGCAATAGCACCAAAGCGAACTTCCTTGCCTCCGATCTGTACGGAGAAGGAACAGGCCTTGGAATAAGTATCCGTGGTAATAATGGCATTTCCGGCATTCACACTGCCATCCTGAGAAAGCTCAGCAGCAGCAGCCTTAATACCAGCTGCCATCTTGTCCATAGGCAAATTAACACCAATAATACCAGTGGATCCAACAAATACATCATAAGGATCACATCCCAGTTCAGCAGCAGCCAGTTTGGCCATTTCCTGAGCGTTCTTTAGCCCCACTTCACCAGTGCAGGCATTGGCACAGCCTGCATTTGCCACAATAGCGTGAGCCTTGCCATTCTTAAGATGTTCTTTATCCACAATAACCGGAGCTGCTGCCACGGCGTTCTTTGTAAATACGCCAGCAACAGCCGCTTCCTTTTCAGTATATATCAACGCCAAATCAAGATTTCCACTCTTTTTTATACCAGCCTTAACACCGGCAGCTTTAAACCCTTTTGGAAAGGTTACGCCAGCCTTTGCATTTTTTTCAGAAAACATTCTAAATTCCTCCTATATAAATTCCACTCTAAGAATTAAGTTAAGGGTACATTGGCACAACATCCAGACCCAGCTTCTCGTCAAAGCCACAGGCAATATTGAAATTCTGCACGGCCTGACCAGCCGCCCCCTTAACCAAATTGTCTATGGCTGAAAGGACTATTACCCTATTAGTTCTGGGATCAATATGCCACCCCAGCTCACAGTAATTGGAGCCCCGTACATTCTTCGTGGCTGGATAGCCGTTTCTGCCAAGAAGTCTGACAAAAAACTCCTTGCCGTACATTTCCTCGTAGGCCCTGTCAACCTGCTCCGGCTTCACCCCATCCATGATCTTTGCATAACATGTACTCAAAATCCCTCTGGACATTGGCACCAAGTGAGGTGTGAAGTTAAGCACCGTATTTTTTCCGGACAGCGCTGTTAAGGCCTGCTCAATTTCCGGTGTGTGACGGTGATTAGCTACCCCATAGGCTTTGAAGCTATCATATAGCTCCGGGAAATGATTTGGCAGCTTTGCTCCCCTGCCTGCCCCGGAAACTCCCGACTTGGCATCAATCACAATAGTATCCATATCGATAAGATTACCCTTGGCCAAGGGTGCCAGGGCCAAAATGCTGGCAGTTGTATAACATCCTGCATTACCTATTATCTTGGCATCCTTTATCTGATCTCTGTAAAGCTCTGCCAAGCCATACACTCTAGGGGCATCCTTGTGTACATGCTCCACCTTGTACCAGGCCTCATACACATCAGTATCATCAAAGCGATAATCCGCGCCCAAATCAATAATCCTGGTGGGCTTAGCCTCCAAAGCCTTGCCCACCTTCATGGCATGACCATGAGGCAAGCCGATGAAAACGAAATCACTGTCATTACCGATTTGTTCCATTTCACTCATGCTAATGAGCTGTTTGTCGTAAATTCCTCGCAAATGAGGGTATATATCAGAAATATTCTCACCTGCATGGCTTTCTGAGGTAATGTGTACCACCTGAGCCTCAGGATGATTATGTAATATTCTCAACAATTCGGCACCGGCATAGCCAGTTGCACCAATAACACTTACCTTCTTCATGGTCAATTCCTCCTTGTCAATGAGTAGAGTATACACCTTTTATTCATAAAATGCAATATTTTATTAATAATTATGCAACGTTATACACGGCATTTATTACATTTTAACTGAGAAATGGAAAAATACGAACAACTGTGTTAGAATTAATTGCGTTATCAATTATGATTCATTAAAAGAGGGAAATTATATAGCATGATGTTCTTAATTCGATTAATTAAACGGCTAATAATGCTGGCTATTCTGTTTGCCATTATGTTCTGCGCAGCCTATTATGTATCCGGTGGCACCATTTTCTTTGAGCCGGCCACTGCCCTGCGGATTAACCGTATTGTTTTTCTTGAACGGGAAGTTAACAACTCCCTTAACCGTGACAATTACGTTTCCATTGATGAAATGCCGGAATCCCTTACCCAGGCTGTGGTGGCCGTGGAGGATAACCGTTTTTACACACATCACGGTTTTGATCCGGAGGGAATTGGCAGAGCGGCCCTGGTAAATCTCCAATACGGCGAAGTAAAAGAGGGAGCCAGCACCATTACTCAACAATTGGTAAAAAATATGTTTTTGTCCCAGGACCAGACCTACGGACGAAAGGTAGAGGAAATACTGCTGGCCCTTGATATGGAGCTGCACTACTCCAAGGAACAGATTCTGGAAATGTACCTGAATACCATTTACTTTGGCTCCGGCTTTTACGGGTTAAAGGATGCCTGCAAGGGCTATTTCGACAAAACTCCTGACCAGCTTGCGCTGCCTGAGGCCGCCATGCTGGCTGGTATTCCCAACGCACCTTCTGTATATTCCCCATATGAAAACTTTAAGCTGGCCAAGCAACGCCAGTTTATTGTTCTCGATGCCATGGTGCGGGCAGGCTACCTTAGGGAAAATATCGCCGAGGATGCAAAAATAAAACCGTTGTATCTGGCCCATCAATGATTAAAAAAAAGAAGCCTTTACGAAATGAAAAACCATTTCATAAAAGCTTCTTTTAATTTTAAGTATTATTCGTTACCCCAGCCACGGCCTACTCTATGGTCAGGTCTCAGATATCTGTCCAAATCATTTTCAACGATTTCCTGAGCCTTCTGCTTAGCCAGCTTTTCCTTCTTGTACTTCTCGTAGTTTTCCTTACCCATCTTCAGGATAAGCTCATCCTCTTCCTTCTTCTCTCTTGCTACAACCTTAATTCTGTTGTTGTAGGCATTGAAGAAATCACGGCAAATTTCTTCGTAGAGCTTTGTATCACGAGGGGTGCCCTTTGGAGCCAGCTTTCTGTAGGAATACAGTACCTCATGGGACTTGGAATCCACAACATCAAAGAACACATTCAGACGGGTATCATTGGATACGGTGCACACGATATAAGCATCACCATAATCCTTAACTCTTTCCTTAAAGAGCTCCAATGCCTTATGACGGCCCAAACGATATATATCTATATGCTCCTTATTATTCACGGTTCTGCAAAAATCCTGATAGGACATATAAGAGAACTGATTCTTCTTGTTGTTCTTTACAGCCTGATCGTAAATCATCTTTGTAAGCTCTTCAACAGTTGGTTCCTCATCCTGTGGAGAGAACTGCGGATTACCAATTACAAAAGACTTTGCATCCAGCATACCATAGCTGTATACGGTTTCCTTGGAAGTACCCACTTCCCAGGCAAATGCAAACTGGGTGCCAAAAACCATAATGCACATCACAGTCAGCAACTGTATAATCTTCTTCATTAAAATTACCTCCATAAAAGTCTAGTTTTAATCCCTAATAAAGTTTAATATAAACAGTCATATTTGTCCATTAAAACATGATTAAACCATCTATATATAATTCAAAGGATTACCCTTAACCAAATACCCGCTTGGAGATTTCTTTACCTGTTTTGGTAAGCGCCAATCCACCCTCAGCAGTTTCCTTAACAGTACGAGGAAGGCTCCGTCCAATGCGGTCCATAGCATCAATTACCTCATCCACCGGAATAACAGATTCTACCCCGGCCAGGGCCATATCAGCTGCCACCATGGAATGAACAGCCACAAAGCCATTTCTCTTGACACAAGGCACCTCTACCAGTCCTGCTACCGGGTCACAGGCAAGGCCCAAAAGGTTTTTTATAGCTAAAGCTACAGCATGTCCCACCTGGTCAGGAGTACCTCCCGCAAGCTGCACCATGGCACCGGCAGCCATACCTGCTGCTGTACCACACTCCGCCTGACAGCCGCCATAGGCCCCTGCGATGGAGGCGTTGGCCTCTATTACCAAGCCGATACCCGCTGCAGTAAACAAAGCATCTACTATTTCTTCTTCCGTATTATTATTCTTTTCCGCTGCTGTCTTAATGGCCGCCGGAACAATACCACAGGACCCAGCTGTTGGACAAGCTACAATACGTCCCATTACCGCATTAACCTCACTTACACCCACGGCGCTGGCCGCTGCTGTCATAACCGTTTTCCCTGTGTAGCTATTATCCCTATGGGCATAAATTTTTATGGCATCTCCCCCGGTAAGACCACTAAGGGACTTATCCTTGTTGGATACTCCACGCTCAATGGACTCCTGCATTACCCGCCAATTATCCCCCATGGACTTCAGCATGTGTTCCTTGCTGTCGAAGGAATGCTCCGCCTCATAATCCATGGTTATTTTACCAATAGTAGTCTTATTCTCCTTAGCCAGCTCAATGAGCTCTTTTATTGAATTAAAATTTACCATGTGCCCATCTCCTATATAGCCGGAACTGCAAAAGCATTTTCAATGACACCTGTACTGCGGCAATCCTGAATAATATCTTCCGTCAGTTCTTCATCTGTCTCAATAATCATCATGGCCTGCTGTCCGCGGTTACGGCGGAACACCCGCATAAAGGCAATATTAACATGATGCTTGGCCAATACATCAGAAATATCACGGATAACCCCTGGCTTATCCGTATGAACGATAATCAAGGATGGATACTGGCCAGTGAGAGCTATCTGGAAGCTATCAATGTTTCTTACCTCTATATTGCCACCGCCTACAGAGGCACCGCCAACAGTAATTTTACGTCCATTAGTACCGGTCAGAACAAACACCGCCGTATTAGGATGGGCATCCCCTAAATCTACTGGTGCAAATGAATAAGCCAGTCCGCGCTCCTTTGCAATATCCAGGGCATCGCGAATACGTTCATCCTCAGGTGAAAAACCCAACAAGCCTCCTATTAAAGCCTTGTCGGTACCATGCCCCCGATAGGTTCTGGCAAAGGAACCGTGTAATAAAATCTCCGCTTTTGCCACCGGTTCCCCTAAAATTTTCCCTGCCATAAGCCCTAGTCTGGCCGCACCAGCCGTATGGGAGCTGGATGGTCCAATCATAATCGGGCCAACAATGTCGAAAACTCCTCTCATAGTAACCTCCTAAATATCCCCATGGAAGCTGTTCCCCCAAACAGCTTTCCTTTAAAAAAGGACTGCAACCATATAGTTGCAGTCCCTCGACATCAATCCTTCGACAATCCTACAACCGTTTTAGGATTGTATATTAAGAAGTATTACAGGAGCTTGTGTGCTTCCATACACTTCTTCAGTAACGTCTCATGCTCTGGCTCCATCTCCGTAAGTGGCAGGCGCAATGGACCGGCATTATATCCCTTCATGCGCATAGCCACCTTCACAGGTATCGGATTAACCTCACAGAACAGGGCATTGATCAAATCAATAAAATCAATCTGCATCTGGGATGCTTCCTTAACCTTGCCATCAAAGAACAGCTGGCACATATCATGGGTCTCCCTTGGTGCCACGTTGGACAGTACGGAAATAACCCCCTGGCCCCCCAAGGAAAGAATAGGAATAATCTGATCGTCATTGCCTGAATAAATCGCCAAATCATCACCACACTCATGACGAATCTTGGCAACCTGTGACAAGTCCCCACTGGCTTCCTTAACGGCCACAATACGTGGATGCTTGGAAAGCTCCTTGAAGGTAGAAAGCTGAATATTCACACCTGTGCGGGAAGGAACATTATACATGATAATCGGAATATTAACAGAATCTGCAATAGCAGTATAATGCTTAACCAAGCCCTTCTGGGTGCATTTATTATAGTATGGAGTAACCACCAGCAGCGCATCTGCCCCCACCTTCTCAGCATACCGGGAAAGCTGAATGGCATAGTCTGTCTCGTTGGAGCCGGTACCCGCAACCACAGGAATACGGCCAGCAACCTTCTCCACAGCATATTTTATAGCGGCTTTATGTTCTTCATCAGACATTGTAGCTGACTCGCCTGTAGTACCAGTAATTACAATGGCATCTGTGCCACCGGCAATCTGGTCCTCAATAATACGACCCAGCTCCTCGAAATTGATTCCCTCTTCGGTAAATGGTGTAATAATAGCTACGCCAGCACCTCTAAAAACAACATCCTTCACAAAAAAACCTCCAAACATTGTCATGTTACATAACCAAGTTAATTTACATAACCAACATAATTATTGCATGGCGACCAAACAAAGTCAATGAAAGTCCGTATTAACCATAACATATCCTAGTCCATTACCCGGGTCATTCTGTCAAAAACATCTTTATTTTCCTCCAAAACAGTTTCGTTACCAAAAATACAGATATTATCAGCCTTCATGGCAGCCTCAATAGCCGGAGCAAGATTTCTTATATCCTTTGGAGTAGTGGAAAGTATCTCATCTCTTACCTTCTGGCGCTGCTCCTGACTATATTTTCTGAAATACAGGCTCTGGGCAAAGCTACCCATCATCTTTGGAGTCAGTGGCATATCAGCATTGCTGATGGTACCAATAATATACTTGGTCATTTCCCGTTCATCCGCATCAAAATTCTTCAGGAAATCAGCGGTTTCATCAAAGACCTGCAGCGTTTCCTTCAGCTTAGGATCTCTGTAAGACAGGAACATAACATTACCATTGCTGTTAATGTTAGTCATAGCACCATAGGCACCGCCCTGAACCCTTATTTTTATCCAGAAGTATTCGTATTTTAACATTACCTCCATTACACGGAGATACCCAGGCACATCATACCCCAGCTTTATAAGGTTGGCGCCCTTGCCCACATACTGCACCTGGCTGGAGGATAAAAGAGCCTCCTGATGATTCTCTACAGACAATTCATAAGAACAGCCGGAAGCCTGATCTGCTTCCTTGTTTGCTTTCAGTGCCTCGATAAGTACCTTAATTTCCTTCTCGAACATGGCATAATCAGCCTTAGGCATAGTAACGCCAATAGTAAGTCGTTTAGAGCTGAACAGCAATTTCTTTATCTGCTGGAGTTTGGACTTAAAATCAGCGAAACGCTCATCAAAATTATCTGCCAGGTCCTTCAGTATTGGGTAAAGGGACAGCTCCCCCATTTCCTCAAATACACCATCCTTGGAAATAAAGGATGCCAAACGGCTGCGGGCAACAGCTACAGAAGAATTCAGCATCTCCATTTCCATACCAACCTTGGACTGAATAATCAGCTCCTTAAGGCGGGTATCATTCTCAAAGATAGTCTCATTAATAACCTCATTCATCAATTCCACAGCAATAGGCAAATTGCGGTAGAACACCTTGGAGGTAAGCCTGAACATAGGACGGAACTCATCAGGCTTTCCAGCAATAGGGAATACATCAATATCGCCTCCCATACCGCCGGTATAGAAGGTCATCTTCTTGCTGAGCTCCACGTAATCGTTGGACTTGGTATCAACCCGTCCCATAAGGTCATTAAACAGGAAAGCATAAGGCACCAACTCCTGTGGAATAACATCCATATCGAAATATACGGAATAATATACAATCCCCTTGGTATCCACATCGGAGAATAGCACCTTGACGCCGTCAATTTCCTTTTCCTCCAGTGGGAACACCCGGGCCTTAGGGTTAATATCAGAAATTTTGAGCAATGGAATCGTTGCCAGTGCCTCAGGACTATCAGGAGTCTGCTGACGTTTTTTCAGCTTTGCAGCAGCATCTATAAGTCCCTGAATTTCCTCCGGACTCATGCCAGACTTCACCTTGGCCAGTTTTTCTTCCAGCTTTTTGGTATTTTCAGCCGCCATGGTTACACTTGGCTTTAATACCACCAATGCACCAAATCTATTATCCAGCAGCTTAGACTGAATAAGATCCTCATAATATCTGGTAGCCAGCTTCTCCCGCAGGGAAACCAGCAGGTCCTCATACCGAAGCATAATTAATGGATCCCTGTCATAAAGCCAACTGTTCATCAGAGTCAGATTGTAGATAAGTCCCTTGGGTGCAGTGCCAAAATCAGATTCACGGAGACGGAACTCCATGCGGTTCAGCGTACCCTCCAACAGGTTCCGGTCAATGCCATCCTTAACAATCTTGGCGAGAGTGGTACGGATTATATCCACGAACTTGTCCGCATGCTGTGGCTCAGAGCCATTCATCTCAATGCTAAAAAATGGCTGCAGCATTGCCCCCTCAAAGCTGGAGGACACATCCTGACCAATACCGGACTCAATAAGGGCCATTCGCAGAGGCGAAGCGTGATTCTTTAAAAGAGCCTCCTCTAAAAGGGACATGGCCATCAAATCTTCCACTTCGTCAGTATCCCCTGCAACTACGGAATAAGAGAGAAAAGTCTTGGCCTCGGTGGTTTCTGCCTCCCCAATTGGATAATCAGCTACCACCCGCTTAATTTGGTTGAAAGCCTTCTGCTCCTCAATGGTGGAATCCACATCCACAATATCAAAATGGCTGAGATATTCCTCATCGATAAATTCCAACTGCTCTTCAATATCCATATCACCATAAAGATAGATATAGCTATTCGCTGGTGAGTAGTACTTTCTATGGAATTCTTTAAACTGCTCATAAGACAGGTTTGGAATAGCGGACGGATTGCCACCTGACTCATTGGAATAAGTGGTATCAGGATACAGGGCCCGCATTATCTCATTAGCCAGCAAATCCTCAGGAGAGGACAAGGCCCCCTTCATTTCGTTATATACTACACCGCTATACTTTAATGGTTCATCCGGCTTTTCGATTTCATAATGCCAGCCCTCCTGCATGAGAATTTCAGGATTTTCCAGCATTACAGGATAAAAAACTGCATCGAGATATACGTCCATAAGGTTATGGAAATCCTTGTCATTGCAGCTTGCCACCGGATATACGGTCTTATCCGGATAGGTCATGGCGTTAAGGAAAGTGTTAAGGGACCCCTTAACCAACTCCACAAAGGGCTCCTTTAATGGAAATTTACGGGAACCACAGAGAGTGGAATGCTCAATGATATGAGGAACACCGGTATCATCGGTAGGCGGTGTACGGAAGGCAATAGAAAATACCTTGTTATCATCCTTGTTTTTCAAATACAGAAGCCGGGCTCCGCTCTTTATATGTCTAAATTCAAAGGTATCAGAGGCTACCTCCGGTACATTATCAATTTTTATCAGCTTAAAACCATGAATAACGTCATTTACATTCATCAAAATGACCTCCTTAATTGCTCACTAATGTAATAAGTATAGCATAAAATAAGACTTTTATGAAAACTGCGCACACAAAAATGCCCCATGAAAAATCACAGGGCAGTCAAAAAACAACTATCAATTTGCATCCTTGGAAATGGTCTGCTCGCTCTTACCCAGCACCCAGCCAAGGACCTTCAATTCTGCATACACCATAACCTTCTGCTCACGAAATTCAGCCTTGGCAGCCTTAAGCTCCTTATACTTCTTGCAGGAAAGATTATATCTGGCCGTAATTTCTGCCGAGCTTCTCATCTTTTCAGGCCTGTTTACAGCATGGTCCTTCACCAATTTATTAACATTTGCATTAACATTTTCATCAACGACCATCGAGCTCACTCCGTTCATTAGATTATGCTTCAAGTATACCGCAGAATGGTCACTTCTTCAAGCGTTCCAATGCCCAATGGGCGATATCATGACGGAAGTGGGCAGCCTTGAAATGAATCTTATCCACAGATGCGTAGGCAGAATCCACAGCTTCCTTGATGCCGTCAGCCTTGGCCACCACACCCAATACGCGGCCACCATTGGTGTAAATATGACCGTCCTTTTCAGAGGTTCCGGCATGGAACACAATGTTGCCGCCAGCCTCAGCCTCTTTAAGGCCGGTAATTTCATCCCCCTTGTTGTAGCTCTTTGGATAGCCACCGGCAGCCATAACAATACATACGGCGGCACCGTCGCTCCACTTGACCTCAGTCTCCGCCAAGGTGCCATCAATGCAGGAGAGCATAACATCCACCAAATCACTTTCCAAAAGTGGCAGAACCACTTGGGTTTCAGGGTCACCAAACCGGGCGTTGAATTCCACAACTCTTGGCTTACCGTCAGTCACCATCAGCCCTGCGTAAAGACAACCCTTATAAAGACGGCCTTCCTTTTCCATGGCCTTAATGGTTGGGTCAAGAATCAACTTCTGGGTTTCCGCCAAAAGCTCAGGAGTTCCAACCGGAGCAGGAGCATAGGCACCCATACCACCGGTATTCGGCCCCTGATCATTGTCATTTACCCGTTTATGGTCCTGAGAAGGAACCATTGGAACTATGGTCTTGCCATCGGTGAAGCAAAGTACGGAAACCTCCTCACCAGCCATAAATTCTTCAACCACCACACGACTTCCGGCACTGCCGAAGGCACCGTCACCCATGATTTCATCAATGGCCCCCAGTGCTTCCTCAAGGGTCATTGCAACGATAACCCCCTTGCCGGCAGCCAGTCCGTCGGCCTTAATAACAATAGGAGCACCCTCAGCTTTAATATATTCCTTGGCTGCTGCCGCGTCAGTAAATACCTCGTATTTGGCAGTAGGGATATTGTATTTCTTCATAAGTCCCTTGGAAAATGCCTTGGAGCCTTCGATTTCAGCCGCAGCCTTTACAGGGCCAAAGGCCTTGATACCAGCAGCATTAAAGGCGTCTACAGCACCATTGGTAAGAGGAACCTCCGGGCCAACCACTGCCAGCTCCACATGCTTTTCCTTGGCAAATTTCACCATGGAATCGTTATCGGTAATGGAAATCTCAGGAACGCACTCCGCCAAAGAGGCCATACCAGGATTGCCGGGTATCGCGTAGATTTTGTCAGCCTTGGCACTCTGACTCAGCTTCCATACCAAAGTGTGCTCCCTTGCGCCACTGCCGATTACTAAAATATTCATTACTTGTTCACCTGCTCCATAAGATAGTTCTGAATGCAATCATCATACTCAGAGGTGTGCTTGAAGGCTTCCTGAGCCAGCTCCATACGAAGCATACCACTCACGCAGCCATTCTTGGCAATCTCTTCGGCCACCTGATCATAGCGGCTTGGATTAGTAATAACGGTAACGTACTTAAAGTTCTTGGCAGCTGCACGAATCATGGCAGGACCACCAATATCAATATTCTCAATAGCCTCAGCCAAAGCAACCTCCGGCTTGGAAATGGTTTCCTTGAAAGGATAGAGATTTACTACAACCATGTCAATAGCGGTAATCTTGTGCTCCTTCATGGCCTGAACGTGATTTGGATTGTCACGGACAGCCAGGATACCACCATGAATCATAGGGTTCAGTGTCTTTACACGGCCATCCATAATTTCCGGAAAACCAGTAACATCGCTGACATAGATAACAGGGATTCCTGCATCCTTGATGGCCTTCATTGTGCCACCGGTGGATACGATTTCCACACCTGCAGCATGCAGCTTCTTTGCCAGCTCAACCACACCAGTTTTGTCTGATACACTGATTAATGCGCGTTTGATTTTCATAGTAAAGTCTCCTTGTATCATATAGTTTTAAATTGCATATTCATTGGTATTGTTTCTGCTTTAAATCATTGTTTAATCCGTACGTGACGTTCGCCCACAAGCTCCAGCTTTCCGTCAACATAAAGCTCAATGGCCCTTGGATAAAGAATATGCTCCTTTTCCAGCACTCTAGCTGCCAGAGTTTCCTCTGTATCATTCTCCAAAACAGGCACAGTATCCTGCAAAATAATTGGTCCATGATCCATGCCCTCATCCACAAAATGAATGGTGCAGCCGGATACCTTGGTGCCGTATGCCAGTACATCTCGGTGGGCATGGGCACCTCCAAAGGATGGCAACAGGGACGGATGAATATTTAAAATCTGATGTCTGTATTCCCCTACAAAATACGGGCTTAAAATCCGCATAAATCCAGCCAATACTACAAGAGTAACACCGGCATTCCTAAGCTCAGTCACCAGCTGTTCCTCAAAATCCTGCTGATCCTTGCATTCCTTGCGATTAATGCAAATACTCTTAATGCCATTTTCTCTGGCCACGGTGAGAGCCCTGGCCTCAGGCTTGTCCGTGAGTACTATTCCTACCTCAGCCTTAATCTTGCCGGACTTAATGGCAGCCAAAATTGACTGCATATTGGAGCCCCGGCCAGAGCAGAGAATACCTAATATATGCTTACTCATTGAACACGCCGCCTTTGGTAATAACCTCGTGATTGCCAGTGGTTACATGGCCGATCTCATATACAGGCTCATTCTTGGCCTTAAGATCAGCCTTAATAGCCTCAGCATCTTCACGGGAAACGATGAGGACCATACCAATACCCATATTAAAGGTGCGATACATTTCCTTCCAATCCACATTGCCCCACTTCTGCAGGAGCTTGAAGATGGCCGGAACCTCCCAGGCTGTAGTATCCACTACACAACCCATATTGTCAGGAAGCGCCCGTGGAATATTCTCGTAGAAGCCGCCACCAGTAATATGAACCATGCCGTGAATATCGTATTTCTCTATAAGCGGCAGGCAGGTCTTAGGGTAGAGTCTGGTAGGAGTCAGAAGCTCCTCACCAATGGTTTTTCCAAGCTCATCAATGAACTCATCACCCTTGTAGCCCACCTTTTCAAAAACTATCTTGCGAACCAAGGAATATCCGTTGGAATGAACACCGGAGGATGGCAGAGCCAACAGCACATCATCTGCCTTCACCTTTTCGGAGGTAATAATCCTTGACTTATCCACCACACCTACTGCAAAACCAGCAATATCGTATTCACCCACAGGATAAAAGCCGCTCATTTCAGCGGTCTCACCACCAATGAGGGCACATCCGGATTCTTTACAGGCATTGGCAACACCCTTTACAACATCAGCCACCTGCTCAGGGTCCAGCTTGCCAACTGCCAGATAATCCAAGAAGTAAAGTGGCTCAGCACCCTGTACCAGAATATCATTAACGCACATGGCTACAGCATCCTGTCCAATGGTATCATGCTTGTTCAGCATAAAAGCCAAACGCAGCTTGGTACCAACACCATCAGTACCAGAAACCAATACTGGTTCCTTATACTTGCCGGTATTTAGGGCAAAAAGACCGCCAAAGCCCCCCAAATCCCCCAAAACCTCAGGGCGATAGGTGGCCTTTACACTATCTTTGATAAGCTTTACAGAGTAATTACCAGCATCAATATCAACACCGGCGTCACGGTAAGTCAGCTTTTCTTCCATTTATATCCCCCATTAACAATTTGTCTTTTTCTTTCTAGTCTCAAAAATATACTTATCCACCTCAGCCGGAGACTGGGTCTTTTGCTGAATAGGATATCCACCATTAAAGCAGGCAAAACACATATTTTTAGGATTAAGCTCCGGCACGCAGCTCTTCAACCCCTCCAGGGACAGGAAATGCAAGGAATCAGCTCCTATGTATTCCCGGATTTCCTCCACGGACTTGGTAGCTGCAATGAGCTCCTTACGGGCCGACGTATCAATACCGTAGAAGCATGGGAAGCCAATTGGCGGTGAACTGATTACCATGTGAACCTCTTTGGCCCCGGCATCCCGCAGCATTTTCACGATTTTGCCGGAGGTGGTACCACGAACAATGGAATCATCAATTACGATGACAGATTTGTCCTTTACCACAGACTTCACCGGGTTCAGCTTCAGCTTAACGGCAGTATCTCTCTGCTTCTGACTAGGCTGGATGAAGGTTCTGCCAATGTAACGGTTCTTAATAAGACCACTGACATAAGGAAGTCCAGCCTCGTAAGCGTAGCCGGAGGCCGCCACATTACCGGAATCCGGAACAGAAATCACAATATCGCCCTTGCATTTTGCCTCTTTCGCCAGTATACGTCCCATTTCAAAGCGGGACTCATGGACACTCTGGCCGTCAATAATGGAATCAGGACGGGCAAAATAAATAAACTCAAAAATACACATGGATGGCTTTGCCTTGGCAAAACGATGGGATTCCAGACCATTTTCGTCAATAACCACCATTTCACCAGGCTCCACGTCACGGACAAATTCTGCTCCCACCACGTCAAGGCCGCAACTTTCAGAGCTAAGAACATAGCCCCCATCCTCCAGTCTCCCAATGCAAAGAGGACGGAAGCCCTGAGGGTCCCTGGCTCCAATCAGCTTATCCTCAGTCATTATGGTGAGACAGTAGGCACCCTTGATTTTCTTGAGGCTATCGATGATTTTTTCTTCAACAGTAACTTTCCGAGAGCGGGCAATGAGATTTACAAAAACCTCTGAATCAATGGTAGTCTGAAAGATAGTACCACTTTCCTCCAGCTTGCGGCGGATTTCACCGGCATTTGTCAGATTACCATTATGAGCGAGAGCGATCTTGCCACCGGAATAGGACACCATCAAGGGCTGGGTATTTGCCAACAGGCTGGAACCTGTAGTGGAATAACGCACATGGCCAATAGCAATATACTGGTTTTCCATCTGAGGAATCTGATGGCGGAATACCTCCCGCACAAGGCCCATTCCCCGGCTCACATCCATCCAGGCACCGTCAGTTACGGCGATGCCTGTGCTTTCCTGGCCCCGGTGCTGCAAAGCAATAAGACCATAATAAGTCAATTCGGAGACATCGAATTCCCGGGAGTAGACGCCAAAAACGCCACACTCCTCCTTCATCTTGTCTTCTTCTAAATCAATCACTTTAAACCTTCCAATCTAAATCAATATGCAATTTTTTATCTATTAGCGGACTTCACCGGTGAGACGCTTCAGGATTTCCTTGTAAGCATCCTCAACATTGCCAAGGTCACGACGGAAGCGATCCTTGTCCAGCTTCTCCTTGGTTACGGAATCCCAGAAACGGCAATTATCAGGGGAAATCTCATCAGCCAAAATAATTTTGCCATCCTTATCACGGCCAAATTCCAACTTAAAGTCAATGAGGTCAATGTTCTTGGTCTTAAGGTAATCAACCATAATCTTGTTAATCTTCAATGCCTGAGCCTCAATCTCATCCAACTCCTCTGCAGAAGCCAGCTTGCAGGCCAGTACATGATAACGATTAACCATTGGGTCACCCAAATCATCATTCTTGTAGCAAAGCTCAATAACAGGCATGGACATAGGAGTACCCTCCTCCAGGCCAAGGCGCTTAGCCAGGCTGCCAGCAGCCACATTACGGATAATAACCTCCAATGGTACGATATCCAGCTTCTTAATCAATACGTTACGGTCATCCATAACCTCAATAACATGATTGCTGATACCCTCTTTTGCCAACAAATCAAAGAAGAACATCGTAATCTTGTTGTTCATGATACCCTTATCCACAATTGTACCCTTCTTTGCGCCATTGCCGGCTGTAGCATCATCCTTGTAATAGCAAATCAGCTGGTCTGGGTTCTCAGTTGCGTACAAAATCTTTGCTTTGCCTTCGTAGATTGCGTTCTTCTTTTCCATTGTTTAAATAACCTCCAATTAAATAAACCTAAAAAATAAATCTATATGTAAAAACAAAAACTCAGTCCTTGTTGAGCTGCTGCTCAACACGCTTTGCCTTTGCTTCAACATCGGAAACCATTTTTTCTCTGTACTTAACCAGTTTTTCCTTGATGTCCTTATCGGAGAGCGCGAAAATTTCTGCAATAAAAATGGCGGCGTTCTTTGCTCCGTTAATTGACATAGTAGCTACAGGTATGCCAGAAGGCATCTGAACAGTACTAAGCAATGCATCCATGCCGTTTAATGAAGTAGCATTTATAGGTACTCCAATAACTGGCAAGGTAGTATAACTCGCAATAACGCCACCTAAGTGTGCCGCAGCTCCCGCCGCTGATATGAATGCTCCTACACCTCGCTCAGGTGCAGTAGACACTATTTCTTTAACTTTGCCAGGTGTACGATGTGCCGAAGCCACATGCACCTCGGTCTCAATGCCAAACTGCTTCAAAAGGTCATATCCCGGCTTTAATACTGGCCAATCTGAATCGCTTCCCATAATAACGGATGCTTTCATTTAGTTCTCAACTCCTCTGTTAAATAAAACATGACAGACGACAACTTACCCATACAATATATCATCAAAAATAAAACACTGTCAACGAAAAGGAAGCCTTTATTCCCCTTGTTAACAGTGTTTAAATTAGTTCAAATTGATTGGTATTAACATGCGGCCTTAATAGGTGTTTTTTCAACCACAATCGTACTCAAATAATAATCCGTTACATGATACTCACGTTCATGGTTACCGGCAGAAATAGATCTTGCCGCCTTAAAATCGTTCAGGTCAGGAACCATGTTATGACCCTCTGCATTATAGATGGCAATAACGGTATCATGAACCATATCCATGAACACCACCCTGTCTGCTCCCAAACCACTGCGAAAAGCGGCCAGCCTGCGTACTGTATCGCCGTTCATCATAGCTTCATTGTAGTCCATTACCAAGTATTTCAAGTTATTTATATCTAAGCCATATACAATCTGCATAGTCATTACCTCCTTACCTTTTATGGTTTTATTATAGCAGGCATGTTTTACACAAAATATGAAAATATTGCTATTTATGTTGCAAAAAGTGCTATAATCATATTATAAATAAATGCCTTTACTATTAGACTGCAGGAGATACTACTATGTCTGAATACTTTAAACGCGGATATCTGCACCAGCATTTCCGTATTTTTCACTTAAAAGATGTTTCTATGAAAGAGGTGCCCTTCCACTATCACGATTTCCATAAAATTATTCTCTTTATTGATGGTGAAGGGCAATATATCATCGAGGGAAAAAACTACCCCCTAAAGCCCCGGGATATTCTCTTTGTCAGTGCCGGGGAAATTCACCGTCCCGTGACCTATCCCGGCAAGCTATATGAACGTATCGTAATCTATGTATCTCAGGAGTTTCTAAACCACTGGCAACAGGAACAATGGGGAGAAGCCAAAAGCGACTTGTCCAAATGCTTTCGCATGGCAAAGGAAACCTCCAGTGTAATGCACATGCCAAAAGGGCCGGAGCATGATCTGCTCTACCACATGAACAAGCTGGAACGGGTGGATCACCAGCAGGGCTTTGCCAACCAGCTATATACAGAAATTCTCTTTATCGAATTTATGATACTGTTGAATCGGGCCCTTCAGGACAATCAGCTCCAGCAGCTCCATGAGGCATCCTATGACCCAAAAATTCAGGCTGTGCTGGAATACATCAATTCCCATCTTGAGGAGGATTTGGCCGTGGATACGCTGGCGGATATTGTTTTTATCAGCAAATACCACCTGATGCGTAAATTCAAGGCTGAAACTGGCTACAGTGTCCACCAATACATCACCAGTAAACGGCTGCGCCTGGCCAAGGAGCTGCTATCCACCACCAGTCAATCTATTACCGACATCTGCTTTCAATGCGGCTTCCGTGACTACTCCGCCTTCTCCCGGGAATTCAAAAAGCAGTTCAAGGTTTCCGCCCGTGAATACCGAAAAAATTAAAAATATTTTGGCAATGCCATAACATTTGCTCCTTTAAATTAATACATTAACTTACTACTTTTCCTATGTTTATCATACCAACATTTTATCCATTTTATTGTTTATTTAAAAATTTTGTATAATATATTACCCGGCTATCCTACAAAGCTCCAAACATGAAATAATCACAAAAAGTCCTATGACTTTTGCAATTACTCTTGCATTTTTCATAGGACTTTTTGAATTATAACGCCATTGTTCAAATTTTTCTTCTTTAGAAGAAAAATCTTCCAATTAGCGTTTTCCTTTCAGGACTAGCTTCGCGTCGCAACGAGCTGGGAGATATGCTCACCAGCTGTTGTAGTCTGT
>NZ_JAZTZI010000155.1:0-34092 GCF_045637405.1 Anaerovibrio sp. | reverse complement strand
GAGGGTCAGACCAAGACAAAGCTGGGTAACTCCGAGGTAAGAGGTATTGTTGACTCCATCGTATCAGAGGGACTGAACGAATACTTTGAGGAAAATCCTGCTATTACCAAGAGGGTACTTGATAAGGCTGTTATGGCTTCCCGTGCCCGTGAGGGTGCCAGAAAGGCCCGTGAGCTCACCAGAAGAAAGAATGCCCTGGAGGTAAATTCCCTTCCAGGCAAGCTGGCTGACTGCTCCATTAAGGACCCTGAAAAGGCCGAAATATATATCGTAGAGGGTGATTCTGCAGGTGGTAGTGCCAAGCAGGGCCGTGACCGTCGTGTCCAGGCTATATTGCCACTTCGCGGTAAGATTCTCAATGTAGAGAAGGCCCGTCTGGACAAGATTTACAGCAATGCAGAAATCCGTACCATGATTACAGCCTTTGGCAGTGGTATTGGTGATGAATTCGATATTTCCAAGCGCCGTTATGGCAAAATTATCATTATGACAGATGCAGATGTTGATGGTGCCCATATCCGTACTCTACTTCTCACCTTTTTCTATCGCTATATGAAGCCTTTGATTGAGCGTGGTCACGTATATATTGCCCAGCCACCTCTTTATCAGATCCGCAAGGGTAAAAAGCATTGGTATACCTTCAGTGATGAGGAGCTGGAGGCAAAGCTGAACGAGGTGGGCCGTGATGGCGTAAATGTTCAGCGCTATAAGGGTCTTGGTGAGATGAATCCTGAGCAGCTTTGGGAAACTACTATGGATCCTGAGACCAGAACCATGCTTCGTGTTGATATGGAGGATGCCCAGGAGGCCGATGAGCTCTTTAATATCCTTATGGGTGACAAGGTTGAGCCTCGTCGCCAGTTCATTGAGGAACATGCCAAATATGTAAGAAATCTTGATATTTGATTTTTTGACATTTTTTAATTTATTTTTCAGAATTGTGATATATACTCTCCATAAAGAGGTGAATATTAACTATGAATACATTAAAAACAACAGTATTAATGGCCCTGCTTATGGGTATTATGATAGCTATCGGCAGTGCCTTTGGAGGACGTCATGGAGCTATGCTCATGCTGCTGATTTCTCTGGGGATGAATTTCTTTACTTATTGGTTCAGTGATACCATGGTTTTGAAAATGTACGGTGCCAGGGAAATATCCCAGCAGGAGGCTCCACAGCTGTTCAATATGGTTGCCGGCCTGGCTGCCAATGCACAGCTTCCAATGCCTAAGGTTTGCATTATAAATAGTGCTATTCCTAATGCCTTTGCCACTGGCCGTAATCCTTCCCATGCTGCTGTGGCTGTAACCACGGGAATTATGAATGCCCTGTCTCCTCAGGAGTTAAGCGGTGTTCTTGCCCACGAGCTATCTCATATTAAGCATCGTGATACCCTGATTTCCACTGTAGCGGCAGCAATTGCCGGTGTTATTTCCATGATTGCCAATATTGCCCAGTGGTCCATGATTTTCGGCAGTAGCTCCGATGATGACGACAATGGTAATATTGTTGGGCTTTTGGCCACCATTATATTGGCGCCATTGGCTGCAGCACTGATTCAGATGGCTATTTCCCGCTCCCGCGAGTATGAGGCGGATAAGTCAGGGGGAGAAATTTGCGGCAATCCAAATTATTTGGCTGATGCCCTGCAGAAGATTGAATATTATTCAATGCATGCAAGACCAATGGAGCAGGCTACTCCGGCCACTTCCCATATGTTTATAATTAATCCGTTGGCCGGCTCCAGTATGAAGCTGTCCACACTTTTCAGCACTCATCCTGCCACCAGTGAGAGAATTCAGCTTCTCCGTCAGCAGGCAGCTGCCATGGGAAAATAAAGTGGAAATAATTGCATCATAACAAAAACAGGTAATAAAAAAAGACTGCTCCTTCGTTGTGAGCAGTCTTTTAATTTGCTTTAAATAATATTTTATGAACTGATTTTGGTGACCTGGGTTTTGCCGATAAGTCCCATGATTGCCATAAGCTGATCAAGGGATTTTTCCGGGTCCTTAATATTCTTGATAACATAATCGGTGTTTTTCCAGTTATCAAACTCACCATTATTTTCTGCATACTCAAGATGGTACTTCATATCCACATTGTTGTGTCCCATTTTGAGCATACGATCAATAAGAGTTACATAGTCCACCATGATAAATACGGTTTCAAGATTATTGGTCAATAGCTTGTTGACCTGCTTTACACCGTTAATGGTAAGCATGGTAACAGATATCTTTTCAGTCTTCAGGGCATTAAGCACATCATTTTTTAAAAGGCCATAATAATCGCCCTTATAAGTGACCTTCACAATCCAATCCTGTTTGAGAAAATCACTCTGACTCAGAAACTTAGTTGTAGTACGATTTTTGTCGAATTCCATAGGCGCCCTGGTGGTATAAACAGGAATGTAGTGAACTCCCATTTCAATCAATCTGGATATGAGTGTCGATTTACCGCTGGCATGAGGGCCGATTAATGCATAAATTTTAGAGGTCATATACATCACCATCAATTCATTCTGTAAAAAACGATACTTCTTCTGGTACTATATATTCATTTTATCACAAAAAAAAACAAATAAGTAGAGGCTAATCAAATAAATTTCAAAAAATTATTAACAAAAACACAAAACGGGCAGCTACCGAACGCCACCCGTTTCATGCCATCTACCTATTTCCACCAAAACACTGTCCCCACAGTGTTCACCCAAAATGATAATAACATAATTTCATACGAAATTCAATTATTCTATGATATTATTAAATAAAAGTTTTGAATTTTTTATAAGGGGCGAAAAAAATGATTCAGGGGATTATAGATATTGGTTCAAATACTGTTCGCATGGCAATTTATGAAATTGAGAATGGGACCATGGAGCTTATTTTAAAGAAAAAGCACATGGTGGGACTGGCAGCCTATCTAAATGACAATATTATGAGTCAGGAGGGTGTGGACAAGGTCTGTCAGGTACTGGAGGAATATAAGGAATTTCTTGATGTGTTCAGCATAAACAATATTATGGCCTTTACTACTGCTGCTCTGAGAAATTGCAAAAACAGCCGGCAGGTGGTGGCGGAAATAATAGAACGCACCGGGATTAATATTGTGGTTATCTCCGGGGACAAGGAAGCTGAATATGATTTTGTAGGTGCTACCAGAAATATTAATATGAGCGAGGGTTTACTGGTGGATATTGGTGGTGGCAGCACTGAGCTGGTTTATTATGAAAATAATCAGATTACCCATAAAATAAGCCTTCATATTGGCTCCTTGGGATTGAAAAAGGAATGCTGTGCTTCCTTTATGCCAAATAGTGAGGAAGTTGAAAAAATGTATGCCAGGGCCCGGGAAATAATCGGCAGTGCCAGTGATTTTACGGATATAAAATCAAAGGTAATCTGTGGCATTGGGGGGACCTTTAAGGGAACCAGAGCACTTTACAATGCCCTTTACAGTACGGACAGGAGAAATAAGGAGATAGAAACCTCCAAATTGTCTGAGATGATAAGACGTTTTGGATCCACTGGAAAACTCACCCAAGACGAGTCAGTTATTCTTATGAAAAATATTCCCGACAGAATACATACCATTATATCCGGCATGGTTATTGCAGATGTGATTGCCAAAAGATTTGCGGCTGAAAAGGTTATTTACAGTGATTCCGGGGTTCGTGAGGGATTTATCTATTCGGAAATCATAAAATAAAATATATTCATCAATATTGAGAAAATGAAGCTCCTTATTAGCCATAAAGGCCTAAGTATCAAAGGATTACAGGGATTAAATCTTTATATATTGGGCAAAATATGGTATAATAAGGAGCTAATTGATTTTGTACTAAACTTTTTTGAGGTGAGATAGTGGAATTCGGCGAAGGTAAGATTTTACCGGTAAATCTGGAACAGGAGATGCGTAATTCTTATATCGATTACGCCATGAGTGTTATTGTTTCCAGAGCAATCCCAGATGTTCGTGACGGTCTGGAGCCTGTACACAGACGTATTCTTTACGCTATGCAGGAAGCCGGCATGACCCCTGGAAAACCATATAAAAAATCCGCACGTATTGTAGGCGAAGTATTGGGTAAATATCACCCACATGGCGACAGCTCTGTATATGATGCCATTGTTCGTATGGCGCAGGACTTTTCTATGCGTTATATGCTGGCAGATGGTCATGGTAACTTTGGTTCCGTGGATGGTGACCCTGCTGCGGCAATGCGTTATACTGAGGTTCGTATGTCAAGGATTTCTGAGCTTATGCTTCAGGATATTGACAAGGAAACCGTTGATTTTACACCTAACTACGATGAGTCCTTAAAGGAGCCAACTGTATTACCATCAAAGTTCCCTGAGCTTTTGGTAAATGGTACTTCAGGTATTGCTGTAGGTATGGCCACCAATATTCCTCCTCATAACATGAATGAGGTTATTGATGGTGTGCTGATGCTTATTGATAATCCTGATGCTACTGCTGAGGAGCTTATGACTGTTATTAAGGGACCTGATTTCCCTACAGGCGGTCTTATTATGGGTACCTCCGGTATTAAGAGTGCTTACACCACCGGCCGTGGTCAGATAAAGATGCGTGCCAAGGCCAATATTGATACCATGTCCAACGGCAAGCCCCGTATTATAGTTACTGAGCTGCCATATCAGGTGAATAAGGCCCGTCTTATAGAAAAGATTGCTGAACTGGTTCGTGAAAAGCAGATCGAAGGCATTACTGACCTTAGAGATGAATCTGACCGCAGCGGTATGCGTATCGTTATGGAGCTTCGCAAGGATATAAATCCAGATATTATGCTGAACCAGCTCTATAAGCATACCCAGATGCAGGAAACCTTCGGCGTTATTATGCTGGCTTTGGTGGAAAATCAGCCAAAGGTGCTGACACTTAAGCAGGTTCTCCACTACTACATCAAGCATCAGGAAGATGTTATTACCAGACGTACCCGTTACGAGCTGGCCAAGGCAGAGGCAAGAGCCCACATTTTGGAAGGCTTGAATATTGCTCTGGACCACATTGATGCAGTAATTACCACTATTCGTGAGTCCCGTACTGCCGATATTGCCCGTACTGCCCTCATGGAAGGCTTTAGCCTCAGTGAAAAGCAGGCCCAGGCTATCCTTGATCTCAGACTTCAGCGCCTTACCGGTCTGGAGCGTGAGAAGATTGAGGAAGAATACCAGGAAATCTTAAAGAGAATTGAATGGTTGAAATCTGTATTGGCTGATGAGTGGAAAATCATGGAAATCATCAAGGAGGAGCTCACCGAGGTTAAGCGCAAGTTCGGTGATGAGCGTCGTACCAATATTACCCACGATATGAGTGAGATTGATATTGAGGATATGATTGCTGATGATGATGTGGTTATTTCCATTACCCACAGAAATTACATCAAGCGTATTAAGCTGGATACATACAGAAGACAGAATCGTGGCGGTACCGGGGTAAATGGTATGCCTACCAAGGAGGACGATTTCGTTGAAAATCTCCTGATTACCACCAACCATCACACCATCCTGTTCTATACCAACAAGGGACGTGTATACTATCTCAAGGCTTATCAGATTGCAGAGGCCAGCCGTACCGCCAAGGGTACAGCTCTCATTAATCTGTTGAAGCTGGATAAGGATGAGAAGGTTAGTGCCGTTATTCAGGTAAGAGATTACGATCCTGATAAGTACCTCTTTATGGCCACCAAGATGGGTGTAGTTAAGCGTGTAAGCCTGTCTGATTTCAATACCTCCCGTAAGATTGGCGTTATTGCCATAAGCCTTCAGGAGGATGATGAGCTCATCGGCGTTAAGATTACCAATGGTCAGCAGAAGATTATGCTGGGAACCAAAAATGGTATGGCCATTGCCTTTGAGGAGGACCAGGTTCGTGTTATGGGCCGCGTAGCCAGAGGTGTAAAGGGTATCAGACTTACCCCTGGTGACGAGGTTGTGGCTATGGACAGCCTGAAGGAAGATGCTGACGTGCTTACCGTTACTGAATGTGGTCTGGGCAAGCGTACTACTATTGACCAGTACACTGTTCAGCACCGTGGCGGCAAGGGACTGATTAACCTTAAGGTTACTGAAAAGACCGGTAAGGTAATTGGTATGGCAGTGGTTCATGAGGATCATGAGCTGCTTCTCATTACTGAGGGCGGTGTGGTTCTGAGAACCTCCATCAGCGGTATCAGCCAGATTGGCCGCAATACCCAGGGTGTTATCATTATGAAGCCAAGTGATGGCGATAAGGTTTCCTCCATGGCAACTCTGTTGCAGAAAAATGACTAGCATTTAATTAAATTAGGGGATGTCGCACTGAGAGAAATTAGTGACGACGTCCTCTTTTTTGGTGCAAAAAAATATGGGCGACTGCACTAGGCAATCGACCATATGATTTTTAAAGTTTAATTTGCGGTTTTTCCGGCACTAGGTACTGTAGGAGATGGAGCCGGACCCTTGGCTTTTGGCTTGGCTTCCTGTACCACAGGCTCCTGCTTTTCTGCTGGCTCCTCTTTTTCGTAAGGGTCCTTTCGCAGTTTCTCGTCAGTGGATTCCCTCTTGGTAATCTGCTTTGCTCTTTCTATATCCTCAGTATTTTCATGACGATATATTTCCCTTGCTTCCTCGGCATTAAGCTCCCGGGCATTGTTTGGAATGGATTCCTCATATTCACGGGTATCCTCTGCCAAATTATCTCTGAGATTTTTATCCAAGGTAGTATCAAGGGTATTGGCAACAGTGGTTCTAAGCTTGCCCAGATCAGGAATCCAGTAGCTTACACCATCGATATACATTGGTTTTCCAGGCAGCATTTCCGCCTGCAGTCCGGACTTTTGGGCATCCTTAAGGGAGGTGGCAAATTCAATAAGCTGCTTTACTGAAAGGTCTGTCTGTACAGAGCCCACCACTTCCTTGATAATAGACGGAATACGTGGAATAATAGATGGGGATGTTACCTTATCCATAACGGCCTGCATGAACTTCTGCTGCCGTCTGATACGGCCAATATCACCCTCCTCATCACGATATCGCACATAGGTAATGGCTGTATCGCCGTCCATGTGCTGTAGTCCTGGCTGGAGGTCGATGAGAAGACCACCGTCATCATCCCATACATCCTCATAGTACATTCGCTTCTCTACGTTTATATCCACGCCTCCAATGGCATCAATAATCTTTTTGAAGGATTTTATATTAATCAGGATATGATGCTCCATGTGAACACCAATAAGCTCCTCCACTGTGTCCTGGGTCAGTTCGTGGCCGCCATAGGCATAGGCTGCATTGATTTTATCAAAGCCGTAGCCCCTGATTTTAACACGTGTATCACGGGGAATAGACAGGAGAGCTGCCTTTTTCTTTTTAGGGTCCAATGTGGCTATCATCAGGGTGTCTGAACGGCCCACATCCCCTTCGCGTTCATCTACACCCATAATCATAACGATGATTTTATCCTTGGCCGTCATAAGATTTGCCTTTTCCGGCTTGGCAGGCTTTTCAAAGAGAACTGATGAAGCAAATAGGGCTCCTGCCACTGCAGCAATTACAAAGGCACATAGGAGCAGGAACATTGGCCAGAAATTGCTTTTCTTTTTCCGGCGTCGCTTAGAGCGATATATTGGTGGTTCTTGGTTGTATTTACTATTTGGCAATATCGTCGCTTCCTTTTATTTTCATATGAAAGAATTGTATTTTAAATTTTAAACTGCCCAACTAGTATATTATTTTCAAATGACTAATGCAACTAATTGTGGATAATATTTCTATTATTTTAAGTATATTTTTATAAAATGAAAACGAGATGTAAAATATCCACAAGTTTTATTGGATACTTACCAAAAAATTGACCTATATATTGTGTTTGAGATAAAAAAAACCACTATATATTGAGTTATACACAAAGTTATCCACTTTATCCACAAAAACAGAACACATATTGTGTGGATAGGTGTTAATAAATGTGGATAACTTGTGGAAATTGTGTATAAATAAGGCTTTGGGACTTTGGAAAAAATGAATTGATAAAATTATCCTTATAGAATAAAATAGATTTAAGTAGAAAAGGTATTATTACATTTGTAAAATATTAAGCAAAGGAGCCAGGAAATATGTTAAATGAAGATATCTGCGACACTATGATTAAGATGGCCAAGGATGCCCGTCAGAAGGCCTACAGCCCTTATTCGAACATTAAAGTTGGTGCTTGCATTTTAGCATCTGACGGCACTTTGTATGGAGCTTGCAATGTGGAAAACGGTTCCAGCAGCTTGTCCGTATGCGCTGAAAGGGCTGCTGTTTACAAGGCTATTTCCGATGGCAAGCAGGAGTTTGATGCAGTTGCCGTGGTGGCAGATACGGAAAATCCATTTGTTCCATGCGGTGGCTGTCTACAGGTTATGGCTGAATTTGATATTCCTGAGGTTGTTATGGCCAATCTGGATGGTGATATCCGCGTAATGAAGCTGGATGAGCTGGCACCATTTGTTAAGTACATGGGCATCAACCATGTTAAGGGACGCTATGAATCCCATTTCAGTGTATTTGATGAGCTGGAATAAGCAGCTATTTTAAATTAATATTTGAACAAAAAAAGGCTATGGCTGGATTGATTGCATATCAATACCCGGCTATAGCTTTTTTAGTCATAATTTTAACCTCAAATTAATATGATTATAAAAATAATAGACAAATATTATAAGTATATTTATAATAAAATATAAAATAATTATGTAAATATTATATAACAATTTATAATATTAAAAATACTAATATTGACTTTATGATATATATCTCATATACTTTAGGAAAGGTAATATCTATGAACTTTGAGGTTGAATTTTACGAAACGGTTGATGGTAAAACACCTGTAGATGATTTCTTGGGGGATTTGGATCCAAAAATGCGGGCTAAGATGGTTGGTATGATGGAATTACTAGAAGAAAAAGGTACTTCACTTCGTGCTCCATATACCAAATATTTACGAGATGATATTTTCGAGTTAAGGTGTAACTTCGGAAATAATATAACACGAGCATTGTTCTTTTTCTATACTGGTGGAAAAATAATTATTACTAATGGATTTGTAAAGAAAAAAGATAAAACTCCAGATTCTGAAATTGAAATGGCTATAAAGCGTCGTCAGGACTACATTACAAGGAAAGGTGATAGGCATGAAGACATTAAAAGAATATAAGGCCGAATGTTTGAAAGACCCTGAGTTTGCCAAGGCTTATGAAGAAATGCAGCCTGAGTTTAAGATTATCCGAGCTTTAATAGATGCCAGAACCTTAAGCAATCTAACTCAAAAAGAGTTGTCTGAGCGTACCGGAATTGCTCAGACAGAAATAAGTCGCATAGAAAACGGTTCTCGCAATCCGTCCATCAAGTTATTACAGAGATTAGCTGATGGGATGGGGATGGTATTAAATATTAGTTTTACTCCTAAAAAAATTGGTATATAACACCAGTGATATATTATACAAAATAATCCGCCGGGAGATTGGCTAAATAGCTGAGACCCTCGGCGGATATTGTTCTTAATGTATGGATTTTTTCTTGAAGCGGCCGCCTACTATGTCGTGAACGGGGTTTATGGTTATGAAGGCGTTTTCATCCTTGTCGATGGTGATATCCTTCAGCTTGTCAACCTCCAGACGGGTTACTACGCAATAAATAACCTTTTTGGGATCACCGGTATAGGCACCCATGCCCTTTATGAAGGTAACGCCACGGCCTAAACGGTGCATAAGGGCATCGGCTATTTCATCGCTTTCCTCGGATACAATCATCACGGCGTAGGATTCGTCCAGACCCTTGATTACCACATCAATCATCTTGGAAATAATGAAATAGGCCACCAGTGAATACATGGCCTTATCCCAGCCAAAGACGAAGCCGGCGGCACCAAGTATAAAGATGTTGAAGAACAGCACTACTTCGCCAACGGAGAAGGTGGTACGCTTGTCCATGATAATGGCCACGATTTCCGTACCATCCAGGGAGCCACTGTTTCGGATAATCAGTCCTACACCTATACCGGCCACAATACCACCAAAGATGGCAGCTAAAAAGAAGTCATCCGTCACCTGGGGTACCGGTTTAAAATATTCTGTCCATAGTGATAACAACAGAATAGAAACTATAGTAGATATGGAGAAGGTTTTGCCTATGTGTTTATATCCCAGATATAGGAAGGGAATATTAATAACTACCAGATAAACACTGAAGCTGATAGGGGTAAGGGAGGCTGCCATAATGGATATGCCCACCACACCACCATCAATAATATTGTTTGGGATAAGGAAGGTTTCCAGGCCCACGGCGTAGAGAAAGGCACCAAAGCACAGTATGAAAAATTTCTTCACATAGGTGCCAAGGGTTTTTCTTTTGCGAACAAATTCCTTTTTCATTTGCAAATCAATTATTGGTGAGTCTTCTTCTTTTATATCTGAAATTTTGTCAATGTTCTCCGGTTCTACATCATGGTTTTCTATATGTTCCTTTTGGGTTTCACTCATAATTTTTCACCTCTAATATTTATTAAAGCACAAGTATATATATGGTACAAGGTTATCTTTAATATAGTAGCGAATATTGTGAGTTATTTTTTTGAAAAAAGTTTCAGTAAATTATAATTATTACTTGATTTTTACATTTGTAACATAGATAATGAAATTGTGTTTACAATTATGCGAACGATTTTTCTTGCATAATAGAAAATTTAGGGGGAAACAGGGGTATGACTCGTGACAGGGACAAGCTATCCATCAACGTGGCCAAGCTGTATTACCGCTCGGAATACAGTCAGCAACGGATAGCGGAAGAGCTGGGCATATCAAGGCCGTCGGTGTCGAGACTGCTGCAATATGCCAAGGATAAGGGCTACGTTAAGATCCAGATCATGGACCCGGTGGAGGATATGTCGAATATGGAGCAGATGCTTGTGGAAAAGTATCATCTCCATGAGGTGCGTATTGCTTCTTCCACCATCAATGATGAAAATGAAATCAAGAAGTACATCGGTATCAAGGCAGCCGAGTATCTTGATTCCATTGTGCAGGATGGTGATATTATAGGTGTTGGTTGGGGGACCACCCTATATGAAATGTCCTGTTCATTGTTGCCAAGGATGCTGAAGGGTTCACAGATTGTGCAGCTGGAGGGTGGTGTGACCCATTCCAAGTGGCGCAACTATGCCAAGGATATCCTGGATAATTTTTCCAATAATTACAGCACTATTGCCCAATATTTGCCGTTGCCGGTAGTGTTTGGCAGTCGTGAGGTAAAGGAAATGGTAGATCAGGACCGTCATATAAAGAGGGTTCTGGAAATGGGCTCCCATGCCAATATTGCCGTTTTTGGCGTTGGTACGGTTCGTCCAAATGCCTTGTTCTTCCGTCTTGGCTATACCGACCAGGAGGAACAGACCAGAATTCAGCAGATAGCTGTGGGGGATATTTGTTCCCGCTTCTTTGACGCAGATGGGCGTATCTGCAACAAGGAGCTGGATGCCCGTACTGTGGGCATCACCCTTGATGAGCTTAGGAACAAGGAGCACAGCATTATGATTGCCGGTGGTGAGGCAAAGGTGCCTGCCATCAGGGCAGCTTTAAAGGGACATTATGCCAATGTGTTCATTACTGATCAGTTTACCGCCAAGGAGCTGCTGAAGGATTAATAACTGAATAGGTGAGAAGAAAAAAACTCTTCCCGCAGGTGTCAATGGCGACATGGCTCACGGGGAGAGTTTTTTGTTTTAGCTTATACCCACCAGCTTTAGCAGGAACTGGGCGTTGGTGGTTTTACACGGGCCGTTCTTCATGGTGTAATCAAAGAGAATTTTGTCCTCCTGGAAATGCTCCTCAAAGTGGTAATTGTTCACAGGTACCTGTTCTGATTTAATATGGCACAGCTCAAAATCATGGGTGGAAACCAGAGTAATGAGATTAGTACGGCTGAGTTGTTTTAGGGCAGCCTCTGCCCCTACTATTCTGTCAGCTGAGTTGGTACCCTTGAAAATTTCGTCGATAACAGCAAGGACCGGTATGTCCTGATTTGCAGTTTCAATCATATTTTTTATACGTATAAGCTCGGCATAGAAGGTGGATATGCCACTGCTAAGATCATCATTTACCCTTATGGAGGTGAGAATATGTACAGGTGTCAGCTTAAAGCCCTTGCCGCATACCGGTGCTCCTGCGTAGGCCAGTATACAGGAGCTGGCCAGAGTCCGTAGCCATGTGGTTTTGCCGGACATATTGGAGCCGGTAATAATGTTTAGGGAAGGATTCAGGGTAAGGGAATTTGGTACAGCCTCTTTATAAGGTATAAGGAGATGGCTCAGCTCATTTGCCTCTATATGGGGATTGTTGGTGGTATCATCCAAGAGCTCCGGCATAAGGGCATCGGGCCTGATATGGCCGATAACGGAAAGACTGATGGCAGCCTCTGCCTCATACCAGAGATTTAGCCACTTTTCCAGTTTATGGCCATATTCCTTCTGCCAGCTTATGAACATTCTTACTATATGAAAATCCCATAAAACAAGGGCATTAAGTGCAAACAGCAAAATGAAGTTATGGCGCACCTCGGCCATGGCACATAGCTTTCCCAGAGTGCGGATGGGCTTTAGGGCCTCATCAATTTCTGCGGGATCAAGCCGTCCCATTTTTTCAGGCAGCATGGACTTCATGGTGTATAGCAGTTGGCAATAGGTAATTAATTCCTTATTGAGTTTATAAAGAGGTGTTATATGTACAGCATTTTTTCCCAGTGATGCTAAAGCAATACCGAGTTGTATGATAAATATTATTATGGACGCTTCCATGGAAATCAGATTCATCAGGCCGGCTCCAAAAACTATAAGAGCAGCCACTGGCAGAATAAATATCAGTTTATTAATTAAGGAACCAGGGTCATGCTGTCTGTCCTTAAGATAGTTTAAAAGGTTTTGTACACTGTGCCTGAAAGGAATCTGACGGCTGATGGCCTGTAGCTTGATGGAGTCCTCCACCCTGTTGCTAAAGAAGCCGGTTTCCTCCTGACGCAGCTTCAGTTCGTTGGCATCAACAGGTTCGGGGGAAAGACGGCTGGCCAGAAGGTGCCGGCCCTCAAGGGTGCGGGCTGTATTAAGGAACTGGTATATGGAAGCCTTTCCTAATATATTAAGGTCAATGTCCTGGGTAAGATTCCTGTCAAGGAAATCCTCTCCCGTGTCGTCAAATTTTTTCCAGTCATCGGTAAAACGGCTAATATAATCATTGATAACTGTTTCCCGGTTTATTTCGTAGTTAAGATCATCGTGGAGGCGGCTGTGGCCCCGTATTAAATAAAAGAAATAGGCGAAAATCAGTATTCCGGCCAAAAGGGGCCAGGGTGAATTCATATCGTATGCCACTGCCACAGTCACCAAAAGTGCCAAAAATGATAGGGTTCGCTTGGTGGTAAAGAGCTGGCTTTTTCGCTTATATCCTTCTATAGTTGCCAGGGATTCCCGGCGAAGCTGTTCAAAATAAGACAATTCCATAATTGGCCCTCCCTGCCTGTATTCACAAGACAAATTATACAATTTATGAGGTTAATTAACAAATTTTATTAAAATTTATCAGACAACCAGTCTTTTTTAGATAGACAGATTAAAAAAAGTTTGTATGGAGTATACAAAACAAAAAATACTTGTTATAATGAAAGCGTATAAAGCTGAGAATAGTGTGAATTTTCAGCTAATTTATATCATTTATCTCATTATGTTTATTATTAATGGAGGGATGAAAAATGTCAGAAGAAGAAGGTAAGAAATCTATTCTTGACAGTCTGGGCAAGTGGATTATTATTGCCACAATCCTGGGTGCTGTCGTAGGTCTGGTAATGGGGCCACCAGCCCACATGTTTGCTCCAGTGGGTGATTTGTTTATGTCACTCATCAAAATGGTAGTTGTGCCTATGGTTTTCTTCTCATTAGTAGGAGGAGCTGCTTCATTGGGAAATTCCAAAGGTGCAGGTAAAATCGGTCTTATAACATTTATTTATTACGGTGTAACCACTGCCGTAGCAGTAGCATTGGGATTGTTCTTCAGTGAGATGTTCAAGCCAGGTGCTGGTATCAATATGGCAGCTATTTCTGAGGCAGCTATAGATATTGATATGTCCCAGAGCGGTCAGATTCCGGGCTTCTGGGAAACTGTAATCGGCTTCGTTCCAACTAATCCATTTGCTGCCCTGGTTCAGGGTAACATCCTCCAGACCATCGTATTTGCCCTGTTTGTAGGCTTTGCCTTGGCTATGCTGGATGAGGAAAAGAAGCAGTTCATGATGAACATCTTCAATTTCTTTACCGAGATTTTCATTAAGATTATGACCGCCATTATGTGTGTAGCCCCTATTGGTGTATTTGCCCTGATGGCTGATGCCACCGGTACCTTCGGTTATGACGTATTGGTTAAGATTATCAATCTGATTGTTCTTTATGTGGTAGTATTGGCTATCGTTACTTACGTAATGATTGGTGGTTCTGTAGCCCTCTTCTCCAAGAAGGTTGGGTATGTACAGTTCTTCAAGAGCATGTGGAAGTGCCAGGTATTTGCATTCTCCACTGCTTCCTCCATGGCTACCCTGCCATTGAACATGAAGACCAATGAGGAGGAATTTGGCCTTGATAAAGGTACCGTTTCCTTTGCTCTGCCACTGGGTGCTACCATTAATATGAATGGTAATGCGGCATACTATGCAATGGCAGCCACCTTTATTGCCCAGATGTTTGGCATGGAGCTGAGCTTTGGCCAGTATATTGCCATTATCATTACTTCCACCTTGGGTGCTGTTGGTCAGGCCGGTGTGCCTGGTCCTACCCTGCTGGTAGTTGCTGTACTGGTAGCTGCTGGTATTCCTATCGAGGCCTTGCCAATCCTCTTTGGTGTAGACCGTATCTTCGATATGCTCCGTACTGCTGTTAATATCACTGGTGATGCAGCCTGTGCGTGTATCGTTGACCGTTTCCGTGAGGAATAAGATTCATAAGCTGGGAGATTTTGCAGAGTGTCGTCTTTTGACGGCACTCTTTTATTTTTTTGTACAACACGTTATAATGTGTTAGATAAAAATAAAAGGTGGTAGAATCCATGGCTCTTAGTCAGGAAGTTAAGGAAAAGCTCCAGAAGCGCATAGATGAGCTTAAAAAGCGTATGCAGTACGATGCCAATGATTTGGATTATGAGACCCATCTCCATCAGGTAAGGGAGCTGCAGAAGCTTATCAATAATAGTAAATAGATAGGAATATTCGGAAATATTTGGAAATAGCTGGGAAAGTATAATGGACGGCTGGGGAAGATATATGCGGACATATTTTACCTTGGTACTTAGTGCATTCAAGCCTATGGCGCCGAATGAGCTTAGTTCCACTAGGTAAACTAGAGAGCGCGAGCGTTCCGCATATACTTTCACAGCCAATGCATGTATATAGAATTTCATTAATGAGGTGACAAATATGAAAAATACTACTTTGAATATGATTGATGATTTAGTTAAACGCTATCCTGCATTGGATGTGTGCCGCAGCTCCATTCAGGAGGCTGTGGAGGCTATATGCGCTTCCTATAGCAATGGTGGCAAGCTACTGGCCTGTGGTAATGGCGGCAGTGCTTCTGATGCGGAGCATATTGTGGGTGAGCTGATGAAGGGCTTTATCCTAAAACGGCCTATAGATAATGAGTTATATGAGCAGATGAAGGCTGTGTGTCCTAATGAAGCGGATTATCTGCGGGATAATCTTCAGGGGGCATTGCCGGCTGTGTCTTTGATGAATGCCGTGGCCCTAAACAGTGCCTTTGCCAACGACCAGGCTCCCGATTTGGCCATGGCCCAGCAGGTGTTGGGTCTTGGAAAAAAAGAGGATGTACTTATTGGTATAAGCACATCTGGTAATTCTGCCAATGTAATTTATGCGGTGCAAATGGCCAAGGTAAAGGGAGTAAAGACCATCGGCCTCCTTGGTGGCCGTGAGTGCAGGCTGAAGTCCCTGTGTGATATTGCCATCTGCGTTCCTGAAATGGAGACCTACAAGATTCAGGAGCTTCATTTGCCTGTTTACCACGCTTTGTGTATGGCAGTGGAAAATGAATTCTTCGATGAGTAAAAAAATATAAAAAAGAAGCCGTTTATGATATGCTACCTGCTCGTTGGACAGGTCCAATATCAATAAACGGCTTTTTAAAATTAAGCTACCGCATAAAAAGCTTCTTTTTTGCCACCAAGATTTTTTTTGATTTCATCTATCCTATCAAGAGTACTGAATAGGAAGATTTCTTCTCCACACTGAGTGCAACGGTAACATGGTACACCATGAATAACAACAGCAGTACCATCGGCCAATACACTATGATAAGTAGTTGTTGTCTGAACAACATTGCCACCACAAATGCCACAAGAAGTTTTTTCCATAGCCAGTCACTCCTTTCGTCTGTGTTTCATGTCAGGAAATATCTCTGGATCAGGTTCGTATACTGTAACCAATCTCAATAGTAGTGGTTCGATAGCCACTACAACATGTAAGTATCGGCCATTGATTGTGCAGCCAAAAATTAAACAGCTGGGATGTGGCCAATCATTTGGATATTCCTCAATAATTTCGCCCTGTAAGATTACTTCGACAATTTCCTTTCTGGTTATTTGCCGATCTACCATGCGTTTTTCTACATGTAGAGACATAGCTATTAGACCATCTCTACAACGTTGTTTAATATGTTCGATATCCATTTCTTTTTCCTGCCTACATTATACCATACCAATTAAATCACTTAGAAGATAAATTCTCTCAGGCTTAGGTCGACATATACTATAAATGATAAAATAGGTTAGATAATAATTATATAATACATTATATAATTATTTATAAAATTTGTAAATAAATATAATTAATGTTATTGAGTTTATTAATATGTTTTTATTTTTAACTTAAGTAAAAATCGAGCGTTAAGTGGTTCAAAGGAAGATTTTTTTGTGTGGCACAATGTGTTAATATTGGATTTATTTATTGCAGATTTTTATTATAGGAACCGTTGGTTCCTTCAAATTCAAGAATATATATAATAATATATCCCTACGGGGGTGCGTTAATATGAATGACAAATATAAATTTGACTCTATTTCGTTTGGAATGAGGTTAGCTGAGATACGAAAATTCTATAAAATGACCCAGGAAGAAGTTGCCGAACAACTTGGAGTTTCAACTAAAAGTGTTCAGAACTGGGAAAAAGGCAACAAACTACCAACTATTGATAATCTTGTTTTTTTAGCCGACTGCTTTGGCATGACCACAGGCGAAATACTTGAGGATGAAGCATATAGAATATTTGAAAAGAAAGTTGACTCCAGAAAACGTACTATTGAAACTTTAGAGGTTGAAGGAAAAATTGAGGTTTTTATAGAATTCACAGAAGACAGATACTTTGATCGTTATGAGGTTTGGGTATGGGATGATTTAGCTAAATATAAATATATGTTTCGTTCATGCCAAAAGTTCATTTCATATAGGGATTTTAAAAGAGGAATGCTTGAACAAGCAGGTGACATTGTTTCAGAATATCGTGATTGGCTGTTTAATGTCTTATCAGATAGCAAAGAAGATAAGCTCATAAAAGAAGCTATAGCTGATAAAATGAAAGCTGAAAAAATGGGCATGGCTTCAAAGGGGGCCGTATGGAACGGATTTGGTAAAGTGATGTACTTTGGTGAATGAAAAGACAAAAGATATGATTGATGCTATAATCAGGATTAGTAAAAGAAAAAATTAGTTTCCACTACAAGGAGGTTTGTTATGAATTGTCCAGTCTGCAACAAGCAAGTAGAGCAAGGAAGTAATTTTTGCCCTAATTGCGGTTTTAATTTCTGTATTAACAAACCATACCATTACCAAGCTCCTGACACTGGGACAAAAATTCTTAAATGGATGTTAATATCCATTACAGGGTTGTTTATTCTCGCAATTATTGGCATAGGTATAGTCACTTATAATATAGCCACACAAACAGTCAAAGAAACCAATAATTCATCAGGATTGACCATGCTGCAAGCGGGAGAGATCAGTGCTGAAATTAACACCAAAAGTTTAAAGATGAAGGAAATTATAACCCCAAATACCGCTATAGCCACAATTGCGGATAAACAATTTAGTTCAGGAGAATTTTTTTATGGAAGTACAGACGTATTATATATTGCTCCAGAAAATGAACGTCTATTTGAGGGACAAATAATTAATATTCCGGACGGGAAAAAGCTTGTCCAAGTAGGTACTTTCAAAAAATATAGGGAGACCTTGGCGGCTGTTGAAATTAAATGAATATGAAAATTTGTAGCACTTTGCTAGCAAGGTGCTATTTTTATTTGGGCGGGTTTACGCCGTGGGTGTAGCTGTGTCCACGGCTCTTGGGTGGGTCCCGCGAGGGATAATAGTGCATGCGAAAAAGCCCCTGCTTTGAGCGTTCTGTCTTGGCTTTGCCAAGGATACAGCTCCAGAGCAGGGATTTATTTTATTTCTTGATATAAAGTTTAAGATTACCAGCTGGCTCCTGTTTGCCAGAAGGATGGCTTCAACATAACCAGGAACAGGAATATTTCCAGTCGCCCTACCACCATAAGGCCACAGCAGATATATTTGGTCAAGTCATTAAGGGTGCTGAAGTCGTTAGCAGCACCAAAGGCCACTCCTGCATTTCCTATGGCGGAAAAGCCCAGCACAATGGCATCCATAATAGGCAGTCCCTCAATAGTGAAAATAAGGGCACCCATAAGCGCCAGAAAAACATACAGGAAGAAGAAGCGTCCCACCCTGTTTACCACAATATCCAGCCGCTCCATCGTATCGTATTTCATGTGAATAATCTGGTTTGGGTGGAGCTTTTCCTGAATAATGAAATGAATCATTTTGAAAAGCAGCAAAAATCTGGCTATCTTCATTCCACCTGAGGTGGATCCGGCACAGCCTCCAGTAATCATGACTATCAACAGGCAGTATTTGGAAAAAGCCGGCCATGTGTCAAAGTCACTGTTGGAAAATCCCGTGGTGCTGATGGTGGCCGCCGTCTGGAATGAGGCATAGCGGAAGGCCTCAAAGAGATTCATATCTACAGCGGCGAAAAGATTAGTGGTAATAGCCATGGATAAAAGGCCAAACAGGGCCATGTAGGCAATGAATTCCCCGTCCTTTAAAATCTTGTGATAGCCCTGCTTCCAGGCAATAAGATAAAGGGAGAAGTTGCCTCCTCCCAGCAGCATGGCAATGGTAAGCACCACCTCTGCCGGCAGATTGTCAAAGTAACCGATGCTTTCATTTCTGGTGGAAAAGCCACCGGTGGCAATGGCTGACATAGCATTATTAACGGCATCAGAAAAGCTGAAGCCGCATAAAAGCAGCAGAGCAATAATAATAAAGGTGAGGAATATATACACGATTAGCAGGGCATGGGCGGTGTCCTTAAACCTTGGCAAAGGTCTGGTTTCCGTTGGCCCTGTGGTTTCCACCTCAAACATTTTCAGACTCTTGGTACCTGTCTGGGGAACGATGGCAATAAATATTACGATGATTCCCAAGCCACCAAGCCAATGGGTGAGACTGCGCCACAGCATAATGCTGGTGGGCAGACCCGGAATGTCCTTTATCACCGAAGCTCCGCTGCCGGTAATTCCCGATACACCCTCAAAAAGACAGTCCACCAAAGGCATATAGTGTCCTGTTAAAAAAGGCAGAGAGGCAATTATGGAGGCAAATAGCCAGCTAAGGCCGGTAATGGCTATGCCTTCGCGGATGCTAATATCGTTGGTGGTTATTTTTCCACGGTTGCTGAAAAACACGGCCAAAGACAGGCTGCATAAAATGGCAGCCAGAAAATCCAGCTCATTGTTTTCATGAAGCTGGATTGCCGTAAAAAAAGGAATCAGCAGGGTAACAGACATGGCAACCATCAGGCGGCTAAGCATATAATATATCACCGGATAACTCATGTTGCACCCCCCTACCAGTGTTTATGCAGCAGCTGCTGGCGGCTGCCAAAAATTAGAATTAAAAAGGCAAAAATATCCAGCTTGCCCAGCACCATCAAAAAACAGCAAAACAGCTTTACGATAACTGGCAGTGCCAATATTTCGCTGTGGCTGGTATGAAACAGCATAATTGGGCCTGTACTGGTGATGCAGGCTATGGCAATATCCATGGACTGCTGCATATCCAGTCCCGCTGCAGAAATCACCAGAATGGAAATGGCTATGGTGATAAATACGATAAAGAAAAAGCCCAAAATTCTGTTTATTACCTTTGAAGGCACGATTTCACCGTCAATTTTCATGGTCATAATAATATCGGGGTGAATGGTTCGGGTCATTTCGTTGGCACAGGATTTAAAGAGAATCATAAGTCTGAGAATCTTAAAGCCTCCTGCCAGGGAACCAATACAGCCACCGATGGAAGCCACCACGATAAGCAGCATTTTGTCGAAGTCTGTCCATGTCAGTACCTCAAAGGGCGGGGCTCCGGTGGTGCCGGCATACAGGGCCACGGAGAAAAAGCCATAAAGCAGACTGTCAGACAGATTGTAGTAATTATTGTGATATAAATGTAAGCCGCAAATCAGACCGATTACCAGGATAATCAGCACGAAGATATGAAACTCCGTATTGCGGATAGTTTTTTTCAGCATGGAATACTGGCGGCGTTTAATAGCCTGCCAATAAATAATTACATTGCCTCCTGCGGCAATAAGGCCCACAATGGCAGCTGAGGCAAACCAGACATTATTGTATAAGTAGGCATCAGAAAAATAACAGCCACCAGTGGAAATGGTGACCATGGCAAAATTAATGGCATCGTAGGTGCCAAGCCCTGCAATGCTGAAGAAAAATACGCCGATAATGGTTAATATGGCGTAAAGAATGGAGAGGCGACGGGTATTTTTCCGCAGTCTGTTGATGGTTACTACGCCGGTTTTCAAGGCCACAGGCATGGCAAAGCTGATGCCAAACATTCCCGTAATTGCAGGCAATACTGTGGCAATAAACATGAGAATCATGCCACCACCCATCCATTGGGTCATACTGCGCCAGAGAATAAGGGCTGGATCCTGAAGGGACAGAATATTGGTATAGCCTGTGGTGGTAAAGCCAGACACGCTCTCCACAAAGGCGTCTATGGGTCCCAGATAATGGCTGAAATAATAGGGCAGACCGCCAAAAAAGGCTATGGTGACCCAAATTGCGCACAAAAAGATGGCACCGCCGTACACAGACAGTGATTCCGGCGGATTAGAGGATTTTTTTATCAGCAATATTGCTATCAGCAGGGTAATACATATAGATTGTCCAAATACTCCCGTCATAAAGTTATGATGGAGATATATGCTGTAGGCAAAGGGTACCGCCATACAGGCTGAGCAAAGCAGTAGTGCCCTGCCCATAAGATAAGGGATCAGTTTATCCATCGTTTATCCTTTAACGCTGAAATTTGCGTTTTATTTGTGAAAATATTTTAAAACCTTGGTGGTTTCCTGTTTTTCAGTAATGATAATGGCTCTGCCACCGGCAGCCAGCACAGTATTACCATTAGGAATCTCCACCACATCGTCCTTTACAAAGGCACATAGCAGACATGACTTTGGCAGTTTGGCGTTCATGAGCTTTTTATCGCAGACGCTGCAGCCATCCTGGATGGTCACCTCCGTAACCTCAGCTCTGGCATCCTGCAACAGGGATACGGCGGAATTGCCCCGAACGAAGGCCAGCACCTCATTGGTGGCCAATATTCTGGAGGAAAGGGAAATATCCACACCCAATTCAGTCAAAATGGATTTGTAGTCGGTTTTGGCCTGGCGGATAATGGTCTTTTTGACTCCGTGATGCTTGCCCAAAAGGGCCAGCAGGAAGTTCAGTTTATCATCGTCTGTCAGGCAGATAAGGGCATCAGCTTCGTTGATACCCTCCTCCAGCATTTTGTTGATATCCGCTGCATCAGCCCAGATAGCCTTGCCGTGGTACTTAAACATGGAGGCTACCAGACGGCACCGTTCTTTTTTGGTATCGAAAATTTTTACCTTTACATGCTGCTTGTCAAGCATGGTGGCCACGAAACGTCCCATACGTCCCGCGCCTACGATGGTGACCTTGTTCAGCTTGGAGGCATTGCGCTCCACCAGATTTTTGCTGAAGGTATCAATATCCTGGGTTAAACCAATAAAGTAGGCATTATCTCCAGGCTGGAAGGAATCATCACCATGGGGCAGAATCATGCGCTGACCACGGAAAATCATGGCAGCCATAATGGTGGTTGGCATATCCAAATCCTTCATTTTTATGTTGGCCAAAGGAGATTTCTTCTTAATTTTGGTCTCAAAAAGACGGACCTGACCATCGGCGAAGTCCTCAATATTAAGGGCTGCCGGAACCATGAGAATACGATTTATTTCCATGGCCATAATCAGTTCAGGATTTAGCATAAGGTCTATATCAAAGTTGGATTTAAGGTATTCCTTGGCTTCGGAAATGAACTGCATATCCCTTATACGGGCAATGGTGCGCTTAATGCCATGCTTTTTGGCCAGAATACAGGACACCATATTTACCTCATCGGTGGCGGTAACGGCTATAAGGACGTCGGCACCACGGATGTCATCATTATTCATGGTAATAGGGCTGGAGCCGTTGGCCTCAATGGCCAGAACATCCAGACTGGCCTGAACATTTTGCAGACGGGCTGCATTGTTATCCACCACAATTACGTCATATTCTTCCTGGGAAAGGCGTTCAGCGATGGAATAGCCCAGCTTTCCCGCGCCAACTACAACGATTCGCACGATGGAACCTCCTATAAAATCTAACAATATTTCAAGCTATATCATACTCTATTTTGACAAAAAAAACCATCATTATGGATTATGATAAAAGTTAAATGTTAATATGAAAATAAATGTTAGCCATGATATGGAAAAGTGCTGTATAATATAAGGTAAACATAAATGAATTACTTATTGGTAATGAAAGGGGTGAGGCTATGATAAAGGAACAGCGGGGGGCGGTAATTATTCTCTTTGCGGCGCTGATTCCCTTTTTGATGTGCTTTGCCGGCCTGGCGATAGATTTGGGAAATTTATATGCCCACTACTCCAAGCTGCAAAATGCAGCGGATGCGGCGGCTCTGGCTGGAGGAAACGCCTATGCGGAAAGCGGTGGCGATCTGGAGACTGCAAATTCATTTGCCCAAGGTTATGTAACTATAAATGATGAGAGGGCATCATTTAAATCACCACCTAAAATAGAAGAGAAGAACAGAAAATTCTATTATGTGGTTGTTATAAAGGAAAGGGTTCCACTGTTTTTTTTGCGCTATTTCCCGCAAATAGGCTCTGATACGGAAATAAGTGCCGCTGCCTGTGCCCAGATTTTTGTACAACGGAGTGCGCCGGGAAGTAATAGCGGTGGCTTTGTCCTATTTGATAATCTGTTTACTGCCAAGCAGGGCTTTGATTCGGTTAATTCCATCCAAAATCCTGATAATCATGATATTTCCCAAAATAAAAATAACTGCTCTACCTATGAAGGCAATATTGTTATTGGTGACGAGAGTGCCTTTAATGAGGCTTCAAAGAATGTCTACCTGAAACCAGAGGCCTTTGGTGCCGATGGTAATAGCCAAATTACCGTAAATGAAGCTACAAGACAGGGGTATGTCAATATTCCGGAATATAATGGCAGTCTGGAGGTAACGAGTTATTATCGTAATACAGTGCAGCAGCTGATGACGGCGGATTCAACCTATAGGATTACGGACCAAAACCAGCAAAATCTGGACAGTAGTTTTTTAGATAAGCTGAGCAGCCAAGGGGTGGATGTGATTTATTATAATATTCCCAACTTGAATGTAAATATCACCCAAGCCATTAGTGGCGATACCAATAAACCACTGTATATCATTTGCGATAACATTAATAATTTTAATACCTCTGCCGATATGACCGGCGGCAGGCCAATAGTGCTTATACATAACGGTTCAGGGGATTTTTGGATGAATTGTAATGGCGGTACCTTTATGGGAGATATTTACGCCCCCTTTGGTTCTGTCCATATTAATGATAATCATCACCTTTTCTATGGCAGTATTGTGGCGGGCAATAGAATCCAGCTGCAAAGCCAGGGATATTATATCCAGCGAAATTATACCAGCATGGGTGCAGGAGGCAGTAGCTCCGGCTCAGGGGCTGGAGGTTCTGGAGCTGGCTCTGTCAGCTACAAAGTAAACCTGGTTAATATCAGTCAGGCACTGTAAACAAAAGAAACAAAAAAGAACCGGATCCTCGGATACTCAAGGTATCACGAAGATTCCGGTTCTATTTTTATATTGGTAAGTGCCTCAGGGGAAAGACGGCTTAGGGTTCCTGCAGGAAGCTCGATAGCTCCCTTGGCTCCCGGGGCAACGCATATTCCCGTCCAGGGCTTTAGGTTTGTGCCCACCTTTACCACATTATATTCCTCATCGTAAAAGATTACATCAATGGGGAAACGCATGAACATCATGTGAATACTGTTGCATGGGGCCAGCAGCAGTCCAGTATTGGGCTCCAGCCTGAATCGCCCCATAAGCCCCAAAAATCTTTTTAAAAAGTTATCTGCCACCGTAAGTCTAAATTTTTCCTTAGGGTCGCAGTTTATGGTTAAAATCATCATTTTACAGTCCTCCGGTATTAGAATTGCTTAATCAGATTTAATATAACTGGCACCAATATTACCACGAACAAAGCCGGGAATATAAATAATAATAACGGAAATAATATCTTTATGGGAGCCTTTAAGGCTTCCTCCTTAATGGACTGTCGTCGCCGTTCCCTCATATTGTCGGCTTGAATGGTAAGGGTATTGCTGATACTGGTACCAAGGCGTTCTGCCTGTATTATGGAGGATACGAATAAGGACAGCTCCGGCACCTCACAGCGGCTGGCCATACTTTTAAGGGCCATACGTCTGGCTACGCCCATGCTCATATCATCCAGGGCTTCTCTTAATTCGTCAATGAGAGGTCCATGGGTGCGCTGGACGATTTTTTTTACGGCTGCATCAAAGGTGAGACCAGCCTGCACGCTGACACACATCAAATCCAAAACCTCCGGCAGCTGTTTTAATATTTTGGTCTGCCGTTTGGTAATAATTGAATTAAGTATCATTAATGGCAGGGAACCACCAATGATAAAACCCAGTCCCAGCCAAAGGGCAATCTGTACTGGTGGCAGATTATGATAGCTGGCATATCTGTAGGCAAAGTAGGTGGCAAAGCACACAAAGATGGCCCAAATAATGGAAAAGCCTCCTACTGACAGCTTTTGCTTAAGGCCGGCCACCGTCAGTTTATGTTGGATAGTACCCGTAAGTGAAGAAGGGGTCAGCTCAAAGAAATTCTTTTCCAGCCTCTCCGTCAGGGGTTTAATTACCCTATTGTAAAAGGAAAGGTCTTCCTTTTCCTGCTCCCGGTTTATGGGCATATTGTTCATTAAGCGGCTGGCATCCACCGTGTTCAGGTCGTTAATGGAGTTAAGGCGCTTTTGATAGGTGGATTGGGGCACCACATATTTTTTTATGAAGGCGAAGCAAAGCAAAAATATCAATAATGCCACAGACATGGAAAAAAGAAGGGCTAACATCATCAATACATTCCTCCCTCATCTCCCATATTCTGGAACATTTCATCCGGCAATTCTACGCCGTTGGTCTGGAATTTGTCCAAAAAGCCCGGCAGCAGACCTGTGGTCACGAAGCGCCCCATGGCTTTGCCGTTTTCGTCCATACCCGTCATCTGATAATAGAACAGATCCTGGGTGGTAATGGTATCACCCTCTAAATGCTGAACCTCAGTTATATGGGTAATCTTGCGGCTGCCATCCTTTATGCGGGACTGATGGAGTATCAGGTCAATGGCAGAGGAAATCTGTTCTCTGATGGCCTTTACAGGCAAATCAAAGCCAGACATGAGTACCATGGTTTCCAAACGGCTGAGGGCATCCCTTGGGCTGTTGGCATGGGCGGTGGTAAGGGAACCATCATGGCCCGTATTCATGGCCTGCAGCATATCCAGAGCCTCACCGGAGCGCACCTCTCCCACCACAATGCGGTCAGGGCGCATACGCAGGGCGTTTCTTACAAGATCGCGAATGGTAATCTGTCCCTTGCCTTCGATATTGGCAGGGCGGGATTCCAGGGTTACCACATGGGGCTGCTGCAACCGTAGCTCTGCCGCATCCTCAATGGTGACAATGCGTTCATTGCTTGGTATAAAGGATGACAGGGCATTAAGGGTGGTGGTTTTACCGGAGCCGGTACCACCAGTTACCAGTATATTAATTTTGGCTGCCACGCAGGCCTGGAGGAATTTGGCCATTCTACGGTCCAGGGTACCAAAATTAATGAGATTATCAAAGGTCAAGGGCTTTTTGGAAAACTTACGGATAGTTACCACCGGCCCCACCAAGGACAGTGGGGGGATAATAATATTGACACGGGAGCCATCACTAAGACGGGCATCCACCAATGGGGAGGCCTCATCAATGCGGCGACCCAACGGAGAAATAATCCGCTCAATTATATTCATCAGGTGTTCATCATTGTGGAAGGTAATATCTGTCAGTATCAGCTTGCCCATACGCTCCACAAATATTTTCCGGGGACCGTTTACCATTACCTCTGTAATGGAATCATCCTTTAAGAGGCCCTCAATTGGCCCCAGCCCCAGCATTTCATCCCTAAGGTCGCTGATAACTCTGCCCCGCTCCCCTCTGGGAATGGCAAAGGGATTTTCATCCAGCACCTTTTGGACATAGGAATCTATGATGTGCTCAATTTCCAACACATCCTGATTTTTGGTGGATAAAATCCGCTGCTCCTCGGGAGTCATTTCCTCCACTATGCGATGATGTATTTTTAATTTGATTTCCTGAAAGGAATTGTCCACCTGATCCACGGAAAGGGAGGCAAAGATTCTTACCTGAACATTCCGCTGATTGGGGCGGCCTAATCTTTCCAAAAGTGACAAGGTACCCTCACTCCACTTCAAAGCACCACAACAACCGCCTAACTACCTCCATTGGAGTTGCCGGAATTAGGGCGGTACATGGTGTATGTTATCTTAATTCCCTTTAGGGCACTGCTTGAGCCAAAATTTCTCATAAGCCTGCCAAAATAGGAATTTGTATTATAAGGTGCGTTGGCAGTTACCACCACATCATTATTTTCATCTTTTACTTCCAGATACTGATTATTTCCCCCGGATTCTCTGTCAGGCTCCCATTTAAAGATATCACTGATGAGCTGTACATCCTTTATATTGTTTTTTACAATGGTCTGACGGGCGGCAGTATCCTGGGCCAAAGATGCCTCATGGGCAATACTTCTGGTGGTATTGCTCAGCATCAGATAGTCCGCAAAGGCAAAGCCAAAGTAGATAATGCCCACAATAAAGACAAGCAAAAGAGGCAGAACAAATGCAAATTCCACAATGGCTTGTGCTTTTTGGAATTTCATAATTCTGCCTCCTCAGTTTTAATTTTTCTTTTAAAGATTTCCGAATGCAGTCACTGCAACTAGCGTTCCTCCGCTGATGTAGCTTCTAAATACATCCAGAGGAATTAATTGCCGCCAGTGCCGGAACCACCACTAGTGCTAGAACCACCGGAAGTGCCAGTAGTGCCGTTAGCCTCATTGAGAGTTTTGGTAACATTGCTAAAGGTAGTTTCAATAGCTCCCTTAATCCCACTACTATTGGTAAGTGCTATTGCAATACCAACTACAAATGCCAGAATCAGAGCATATTCCACCATACCCTGAGCCTTTTGCTCCAAATAACGCATAACCTTCATAATACGTTCCTCCTTTTAAGATAAACTAATGTAGCTATAATTGTCCTAAAATATTAACAAATAATAGCTACGAATTAATAATACAATTTTCTGGTAAAAATGTCACGGAGAAAATGAATTATTATTTACTTATGTATCGATATTTACAATCCTTTTAATAACTATAAAGCCAATTATTTCTAAAAAAATTGCTATGCCAATGGCAATGTGGCCGATTTCCTCATCAAATAAGGGCTTTAAGTAGCTGGGATTAATGGTATTTATGAATACTGCCAGGGCAATGGGCAGCAGGGCCAGGATAATTCCCGACAGTCTTCCCTGGGAGGTAAGGGTTTTTACCTCCTGTCGCATTTTTAGGCGGGCATTAATGGTGTTACTGATGCTGTCCAGTATCTGGGACAAATTACCCCCCACCTGGCGTTGAATCAGCACAGCGGTTATTACCAGATCAAAGTCCTTGCTTTTGACCCGTAGGCTCATATTTTCCAGGGCTGTTTCCAGAGGTACTCTGAGATTGGTTTCCCGCATGAGTTTTTCCACCTCCCGGCTGGCCGGGGCATCCATTTCTCTGGCCACATGCTCCATGGCCTGCATAAAGCTAAAGCCCGCCCTCATGGCATCCGCAATCATTTTCAGCATATCGCTGAGCTGGTTGGTAAAGGCGGCCTGTCGCCTCTGAATGCGTAAATTAAGTACAGACCATCCCAGCAGTGCACCAAAAATAAAGCCAAAAAACATACTGACTATTTGGTGGGTATAGGCGAAGAAAGCCATGGCCCCCAATATCCCCAAGCCAGTGAGAACAAGCTGAAATTCCGAGCCTGTAATGGGCCAGTCAGCCTGTTGCAGCTTCAGCTCAAAGGAATTGCTTCTCTTAAAGGGCTCCAGCATTTCACCGCCACGGTGAAGCAGGTTTTTGAGAACATCCCCCAGAGTTTCCTTTTTGCCAGAGGCTGTATTGGCTGCCTGGTAGTCGGCAAAATAAGCTATGCGCTTCTTGATATTCTGTTTTTCCCTGTTCTTGCGGCCCAGAAAAAACATAAATATGCTGAAAACTATAAGGGCAGCAAGAAGTGCCATAATTAGCTTAAAAATCATCGTCGTCGTCCTGTTTTTCCTTGGTTATTCTCCCTGCCAGATAGTTTATTCGCTGGCTGAGAGGGCTGTTTGGCTTTAAATCAAGGGCCATACGTCCGTCATCGGCGGCGGTGGCTACATCCAGATAGGCATTTGGAATTATACCAACCACAGGATAGCCAATAACTTCCTCCATTTCCTGCTTGGCAGTAATGGTACAAGGCTCCACACGGGTAAGGATAATCTTTACCTTTTCCTTGTAATTAGGCCAGGTGGTGAAAATATCCAGAGAGCGTTGAATGTGCTGTACCTCGTACCCGCCGTTCAGCATGGTAACAATGTAGGTGGTATCAGACATTTCCGCCGCCGCAATGGAGGTGGGATTAAAGCCCGCCGGTACATCAATAAGCACGTACTGGAACATGGTTCTGGCCATATTGATGATGCTTTCCAGAGAGTGGATGCTCACCTTGTCAATAAGGCTTGGCTCCTTGGTACCACAAAGGATGGACACGTTCTTGGCCACGGGCACAAAGTAGGAATTAAGGGACACCGGGGAAAGGAAATCCGTATCTCTGGCGGCCTCCACAATAGTGCTTTGTGGCTTTAGGTTGAAGAAGAAGGCCATATCCCCAAACTGCAGATCAGCATCGATAATGCCCACACTGGCATTTGTTTTTCTGGAGATGGCCATGGCCAAATTGGCTATAAGGGTGGTTTTGCCGCTTTTTCCCTTAGGACTGAAGAAGGTCATAACCTTGGCTTCCTTGCCACCGGTTTCCGGTTTGCTGAAGGCAAAAATGGCATCCAGCAGCTCCTCAGAGGAAAAAGGCTTTACCAAAAAGCATTTGGCTCCTGCATTTACATAGAGGCTGGAGCTTTCAGCAGACCATTTTTCGCCGGTGCATATAATATCCGCATTGGGATATACCCGATGAAACTCTTCCAACAGATTCATAATATTAGGGTTATCTGCATCCAGCAGAATAATATTTGGGGTAAATACCATGCCCTGCCCCAGGGCATCCTTGGCATCCCTGAAACGGGCCACAAGGGTGACGGTTTCTGTTTCCCGAATTATGTTGGAAAGCTGCTCCAAATAAAGTCGGTTGCCCTCCACCAGCATGATGTTATTATTAATCATTGAGAAGGCACCTCCTAACTAAATATCTTGGACAGCCAAGAATTTTTCTTTTGGGTTTCTGTAGTCTGATAACCCTTGTTGGTATATCTTGCCACCAGAGCCCGAAGCTCCTGGGTCAGCTCGCTATCCTGACCGCTTAATACCAGGGGAATTCCCGTGGCTATGGACTCTCTGGCGGAAATGAAATCATTGTGGAGAATGTGATAGAAATCCTCACCCAGTATACTTACCACGTCCTTTAGCTGGATATGGGTTTTGGAATCACTGCGGTTCAGCACCAGACGAATCTTGTTGGAATCGTAGTTCAGGGTACGGAGGGTTTCATTGCCTATCTTCATATTTTTTATGGTAGGAATGAAATCCACAATTCCCAGGAAGGTAACGATGGTACTGATATCCAAAAGGGCCAGGTTCAGTACGCTGAACATGGATGTGGTGTCTACGATGATATAGTCATATTGCATCCGCAGATTCTTCAGCACATCAATAATGGTTTCAGGGTTAAGATTATAGGCTTCCTCCAGCTTAGCAGGATTCGGAATCACCTGAAAGGATACCCCTTCGTAGGCGTAGGTAGTGAGCATAGGCATCAGAGAGCTGCCTGAATCCGCCTTTATGCTGTCACAAAGGTCTGTAATGGTATATTGGGGAGTAAGGCGCAGATAATTTCTGATGTCCCCAAATTGCAGATCAAAATCTGCCAGGCACACACTATAGCCCTCTCTGGCCAGCTCTGAGGCCATATTTATACTTATAAGGGTTTTTCCCACAGCCGAGGCTGTACTAAAAAAGGTTATAATGACACCGTTAATTTGTTCTTCAGCCATACGCTCATCTCCGAAAAAACTGCATCAGAATTATTTTTCTTCATAATTTTTCTTTAGCACATCCAAATCATTTGGATTTACTTCCTTCATGTCGGTATACTCCTGCTTGGCCTGCTCCACTGCATTGGCAAATGGCTGGGATACCTTTAATGGATCACCGCTGTTTACGATGGTAGGAGTGATAAGGATAACCAGCTCATGACGATCTCTGGAGGTGCTGGTGTATTTGAAGAACTCGCCAATGATAGGAATGGAACTGAGAAGAGGAATCTTGTTTACATTCTTGCTTTCACTGTTGTTCATAAGGCCACCAATGGACATGGTTTCACCATCCGGAATGGTAATAACGGTGGAAGCCTTACGGGAAAGGAGGGCCGGAATTGTGCCCGCGCTGGTTGTTACAGCATTGCTGCTGTCAAGAGAACTGATTTCTGCATTTACCCCTGTGGTAATATTGTTGTCAGGGGTAGCGGTAGGCTTGATATGGAGCTTAATACCGTATTCACGCCAGGTGATGGAAACATCACCGTTTTTATTGGAAGTAGGCAGTGGAATCTCGCCACCAATGAGAATTTCAGCTTCCTCACCGCTCATGGTGGTGACATTTGGTCTGGAAAGGATTCTGGCCTTTCCCTGTTTTATAAGAAGGCCGAGCTTAAAATTAATGTTGTTGTATACATGGGGGCCAAACTGCTTGAAATCCTGACCACCATAGAAGCTGCCAAAGGATATACCGCTGAAATCCCCTGCTTCAGTCCTGACAGTACCGCTGGAGCCTGTCATAATGCCCAGATCCTTGGCGTCAGCATTGGAAATATCAATTACCATGGCTGCCAGATTAATCTGGGTAGGGTTGTCCATTTCCAACATATTGATGACGTTTTCAGGGTTACTTACGAACATAACGGCCACGCTGTGGGCCTGCTGTTTTTCATACTGGTTTTTAACCTTTCCCTTAAGGAGAATCCTGTCCCCTACCTTTTCCACCTGAATTCCGGGAATGTTTATGGCCTGCCTGATGGCATTGGATGTGCCGGAGTCCTTATTGGAAACATTAACTATAAAGTCCTGCTGCATACCGTCATCAGTCCACACCGTAAGACTGGTGGAGCCTGGGGCTACGCCGATAATATTAAGGGTTCTGTTGTTGATAACATTTACATCCGCAATGGCGGGATTTGCAATGGCCACCCTGATAATGTCAGCATAGCTGGAGGCATTAAAAAGGGTTGACTGATTTATCTCCAGATAGAGGGGCTGAACGTAGGCTGCTGCTACTGAGGTGGACAGAAACAGCATAAATGCGGTCAGCATGGTGGCTATATGAAGTTGCCAATTATGTATAGTTTTTTTCATTTTTAGGCTCCCTCTCTGGTAACTTTGGTACCGCGAATAACTTCAACTGAACCATAGGATTGGGCTGGTGCAGTAGTTGCTGCCCCGTTGGATACAGGCTGACTGCCACCTGGCGGTATAGGCTGTCCTCCCTGTGGTGTAGCCCCCTTATTTGTTACCTTGGAATATTCCGTGTTGGTAGTAAAGGTATCTCTAGGCTTATAAGGTCTCAGTACCAGGTATACAGTGCCGGACTGGGCTGCAGCTATAAGCTCCATGGCATCCCGTGGTGATACTGCCAAAGTGGCGGTGGCCACCCCGGAGGAAGCGGTATTGCTTGGTGCAGGCTGGTTGTTACCCAGGGCACTGCCGTTATTGTTATTACCATTATTATTTTGGTCACCATCGCCATTGGCTGGTGTATTTACCACAACATTGCGCTGACTGTACATTGGTGTTTTATTTATGGCCAAAAGCAGGATATTCTGCAAAATTATGTTGGAGGTAATGCGGTTATCGTTGCCACTGCCGGACACTACCAATACATCCACATAATCTCCCGGCTTGGCGAAGCCGGAAATACCGGTAACATCGTTGATGCCTATGGATATGGCACGGCAATCCGGTGGAATGGTGCCGGTGAAGCCCGCCATCTTTATATCCATCAATACCTTTCTGTCGGTGACGATATCATCACGCATTATCTGGAATTTGGCAGGCTTGCCCACAATATCCCTTACATCCGTAATGGCATCATCCGGCACAAATTCCACAGGGATTTCCCTGGTGGTCAGCATATTTGACTGAATAAGGGTTCGGGGAGCAATATCCGTGGCCGCCACGATGACTGTGGCCTTTTCCCCGTTATAGGCGGGCACCGGTGTTTCCGGTTTTTGCTCCAGATAAATAAATAACAGGATGCCAAACAAAATGCTGGCAACGGCAGCGAAAACTATCCAATATTTGTAGCTGATTTTTTCAGCCATTTCAGAAAATTGTTTTTTAAATTCTGGTTTCATTTTTTTGCCTGTCCTTATTTTAAAAATTGTTTTATTGCACTTAATATTCTAAAATAAACTATAGGTATATTATAACGCAATTGTTCAGATTTTTCTTTTAAAAATATCAGCAAAAGAAAAATATACTTATGGATTTGCGAAAAATATTTTAAGCAGGTGATTATGGTGTTTGGTCACATTTTTTTTAATAACATTTTGTTTGTTCTCCTATTGATAATCTTAGGTTATTTTGGGGGCCGCGGTTTGCTGACCTGGTCCGAATATCTGAGCCGTGAATACGAGAGTGAATTGGATATTTTTATTCCCGTCACAAGACCGGTGGCAGAAAACAAATGGCTTATGGTTATAGCAGCCATAGTGCCTTTGCTGTGTGTTGCCACAGCCTGTTACTTATACGGCATTCAGTACCCTATTATTCTATATGTCTTTGCCGTTTCCCTTTTTATGGTGCAATTTTCTTTGACTGATTTTTTGTGGCAGGTGATTTTTGATAAGCAGCTGGCCCTATTTGCCATTTTGGGTATCAGCAGATTACTGATAACAGGTGATGGGCTGGTGGACTGTCTCGTAGCATCCGTTACGAGTTTTGTGGCGTTTTTCCTGCTGGCGGTAATTACCAGGGGAGGCTTCGGTGGCGGCGATGTGAAGCTCATAGGTGCCATGGGGCTGTGGCTGGGTTCAGATCTCCTCCTTACCACGGTGATGGCAGGTTCCATTCTTGGAGGAATTGTAGCCCTTCTGCTGTTAATAACCAAAAAAAGAGGCCGCAGGGATTATTATCCCTACGGACCATATTTTGCCATCACTG
>NZ_JAZTZI010000154.1:0-8676 GCF_045637405.1 Anaerovibrio sp. | reverse complement strand
CCCTAACAAGGGTTTTCTCCTTACCACTAAAGGTATGCATATCCTTGGCTATCCTTGGTTTATTCCCATGGGACGATTGATAGGAAGCAATATTCAGCTTACAAAATCCCAATTTGGCTTTGATCTGACAATGTATTATCCTGAAGGAGTATCTCCGGTATCAGATACCTATAAGATATATGTCCCAAATGATATGCTGATTCCTGTACTGCGCATGATATTGAAGCAATTGGCAACTGATGATCCCATGGCTCCTGTATTCAAGGAAAAACGCATAAAAAAGTTTTGTACCAGCTGCGGCACAAAGCTGCTTCCAGGAGCAAAATTCTGCCAAAACTGTGGAATAAAATTATATTGATCATATAGAAAAAGTTGACTATACTACAAGACAAAACCGCCAGTTATTGGCGGTTTTTCTTTGTTTTATATTAAAAGTCTGTTTCATTGAAGGATAATTGCGGGTGCTTCCACGGCGTTTCCAAACCATCAATATGTTCAAATAAGTCATCTTTGATGTCAGCCCCCATAGGATCAAGTATAAAATCTATCCCTTCACGCCTTGCAAGTTTAGCGGCTGGAACGAAATCGCTATCTCCTGCAATAAGGATAATCTGGTCAACCTGATGCTTATAAGCAAGGGAAGCAATATCTATACCTATTCTCATATCCACGCCCTTCTGCTTTGCATGGAATTCAAAATCCTTCTCTTTCAGATCATCAATGGTACTTTTATGGTTTAATAAATCCTTGGTTACTGAAGACTTCAGATTATAATTAGGTTTATCTGCCAATACACCAAGGCGGATGGCAAACTTACGCCTTCTCTTCATTTCTTCCAGAAAAGCAAATGTCCAAGTATAAGTATCAGATTTGTCCAGCTCTATGTTTTGTTTAGTCAAAGGATGATAAACACTGCGTTTATAAGGAGCACAATCATAATAAAAAATTCGGTAAAGCTGTCTTGTATTTGCCCCATCTTTTTTCTTCATATGTGCCATGCAATATGCACTCAGCTCTTTGGCCCTTTCATCGGGAGACTTTATACCCCACTGGTGGCGTGCCCGTTTGCGGTAAAATCCGCCATCAACAAGTATAGCTGTTTTTATCATATTAAATGCTCCTCCAAAAAAAAGAGGCCCAGGGATTCCACTGCTCCAGTTTCATCGGAGAGCGTACTACCAAGGGCCTGTTAAGCTATTTAAATGACCTAGTGGCAGAAACCTCTAGGTACGATAATATTACCCTTAAACAAACCCGTTGTCAACAATTTGCATAAAGCACAACATCACTATCCCCACATAAAAGTGTATATACCCAAGCACCTGTGTCTTTGTAATTTTAGTTATATACTAATATTATTTTAATATATTTATGTAATTTTATCAATAGATATTATTTTATTAGTACAATAATAAAATATCCCTCCTTCTTGGTTGCCCAAGAAAGAGGGTACATATCAAAGGATTTACAAACTAGTTGCGGTCCTTGAAAAAATCCGCCCAATATGGATTTTCTCTATCAAATATTTCTTTCTCCGCCGCAGTCAAATTCCATGGGTAATCAGAAAACAGATTATATATCTTCTTCTTATCGAAACTAAAAAGATGTTCTCCTATTATGCGTGGATTGTCTACCCAGTAAATTAAGTTCTTCTCATTTTCTTTGTAAAACTCATACTTAACTGACAAAGCCATGCACCTCCTCTGCTTATTCCTATATCCCCGCTTACGCAGGGCAGACTAATCAATGAGATTGTCATCACGATACCACTCTGGATCATTCCCGCTCACGCAGGAATTACTACAACTTATCCATAAAAGGAACAATTGGAGTGGGATCACCCCCGCCTGCGCGGGGAATAGTCCTTGGTCATAAAATAGAACGCCTTTGTCCAGGGATCACCCCCGCCTGCGCGGGGAATAGTTGACTCTCTTATGCTTTATTGGCAGCCCTCGGGGATCACCCCCGCCTGTGCGGGGAATAGAATCAATATAACATTGATATGTATGCCGTGTAGGGATCACCCCCGCTCGCGCGGGGATTAGTTCTATGCCTACTGTCTATCCGCAAAAAACTTCTTCCAATAAGGGTTTTCTCTATCAAATATGGCCTTTTCTTCATCGGTCAGCGCAGATGGGTAATCCCGAAACATATAGTATTCTTTCTTCTGGTCAAAGCTGAATATCCAAAGACCTATCTGCCCTGGTGTATCTTTCCACCATATTGTATCCTTAGGGTTATGCTTATACCAATCATTTCGCATGTCCACCTACACCCTTCTTCTGCATATCAGATGCTGTGTTAATATACCCAAGCAGCTGGGATCACCCCCGCCTGCGCGGGGATTAGGAAGCGGACTATTTAGAACAGCAGTTGAGCTTGGGATCACCCCCGCTCGCGCGGGGATTAGTACACTACATTGATGGAGTTATCCTTGCCATAGGGATCACCCCCGCTCGCGCGGGGATTAGACCAAGCCCTTTGGGGAAGCGGTTACGCAGTAGGGATCACCCCCGCTCGCGCGGGGATTAGTTTTGGCCAGTCACATCGATTTGCGCCAGATTGGGATCACCCCCGCTCGCGCGGGGATTAGACTAAAAGATCCCTTTTGTTACGCCATTCTTAAAAAATGTAAGATCCCTTTTTAATCACTTTGCTTCCAATTTTACACCTATAGATTTTTCCTATTTCGTATAAATTCATATACAGCTTGGCAGGCAATGACTTCCATCGTGAGATAGTTTTCCCCATATTGCTTTGGTTTGTTTTGACAATGTAGTTATTTTTTTCATACAAAAATCTCCTTGCACAGGAAATGATTTTCTATGTTCTCTCTGAGTATATTCTTTATAAATTCATATAATCCTTTTTTACTTATGAAAACATAAAAAGGCATTTGACAAGCCTAGAAAATTAACAATCTAAACCTACAAATGCCTTTTGTTTTATTAGTATTATATTAAATCAACCTATTTTTACCTTCCCCACCAGCTCAGATACATGGCTGAGGTTATGTTTTTCCAGATATGCGTCGATGCCTTCGGCTACGCGGACTACTGCGTCAGGATGGACGAAGCTTTCGGCTCCTACCGCAACGGTGGATGCACCAGCCAACAGGAATTCGATGGCATCCTCAGCAGTGGCAATGCCGCCCAATCCCATAATAGGGATATTCACCGCCTGAGCCACCTGATACACCATCCGCACTGCAATAGGCTTTACCGCAGGGCCCGAAAGTCCCCCGGTTACATTACCCAAAAGTGGCTTCCAACTGTTGATGTCAATTACCATGCCAGTAAGGGTATTAATTAGAGCCACAGCATCTGCCCCAGCTTCCTCCACGGCCTTGGCCATGACGGTAATATCTGTAACATTAGGCGACAGCTTTACAATAACTGGCTTGCTGGTATGGGCTTTAACCTCCTTGGTAACAGCAGCAGCTGCCTTTGGATCTGTGCCAAAGACTATTCCGCCTTCCTTAACATTTGGGCAGGAAATATTGACCTCAATGCCATCAACACCATCCACATCCAGCTTCTCAGCCATTATGCCGTAGTCCTCCACAGAACTGCCGGAAAAATTGGCAATAAAGGCGGTATTTGGCGCTTCTTTCCTTACTTTAGGAAGAATATCCCTCAAAAATACATCAATACCGGGATTTTCCAGCCCAATGCAATTAAGCATACCAGATGGCGTTTCTGCGATACGCACCCCTTCATTCCCCGCTCTTGGCAGTGGGGTCAGTCCCTTGGAAATAATGGCTCCCACCTGATTTAAATCGAGGAAATCGCTGTATTCCACGCCAAAGCCGAAGGTTCCGGAGGCTCCCATAACAGGGGTAGCCATTCTGATACCGGCAAAATCAGTTGCCAATCTTGTTAAATTCATCAGCCAAATACCTCCTCTGCATCAAATACAGGCCCGTCACCGCATACCTTCCAACGCTTGCCGCTCTTACCCTCAAAGGTACAGCCAAGGCACACACCAAAGCCACAGGCCATGCGCTTTTCCAGAGAAACCTCACACTCAATGCCCTGTTTTATGGCCAGCTCTGCAATCCCCTTCATCATAACAGTAGGGCCGCAAACCTTAATATGCTTAATATCCGAATATTCCTTCAGTATATCCGGAATGGCGTCAATGGCAAAGCCCTTATGGCCGTATGAGCCATCATCGGTGGTATATACCAGCTTTTCAGCAAAATTCTCTACGAAATCGCTCCAAAACAGTTCCTTGTGATTGCGTACACCCAAAAGAATAACAGGCTTGGGGCCATTCAGCTCTTTACCCAAATGACGGGCAGTATAAATAATAGGGGCAATGCCTACGCCACCGCCAATGAGCAGGGTACGACCATCATTATTGAAGGAAAAGCCATTGCCCAATGGACCCTCCACGCTGATAGGGGCTCCCTCATCAAGCTGGCTCAGCTCCTGGGTTCCCTTACCGGCCTTACGATATATTAGAAGCAACAGCCCCTGCTCTTTATCCACATCGGCAACCCCAAAGGGACGGCGCAGGTAGGTGCTGCCCATTTCGTTTTTAATCATAACAAACTGCCCCGGCTTTGCCACAGCTACAATCTCCGGACACTCCAGTACCAGGGCATTTACATCGGCAGATAATTCCCAATTGGAAACAATATTGCCTATCTCCACCATTTTTTTGGTTTCGTTCATTTCGCAATCACCTCATTTAATTATTAAACCATATTGCCAGCTAATTTGCCACCCCTGAGGGTTATTCAGTATCTCTTAAAGGAAAAGCTGCCCCAAGGGACAGCTTTTAAAGGTTTAAATAACTTTAATTTAACATTATGTAATTCTATTAGAATTTTAAAGTTGCACCAACCATGAAGGTACGACCCTGAAGTGGATCGAACTGGTTAGACCATGTAGATTTTGGTACAAGATAGTATACCTGATTGGTAATATTGTTAATCTTGAAGTAGATATCAAGATTTTCCGTTGCCGCATAGCTGGTATTGAAATCCCAAATAGCATAATGATTGCGACCATAAGCCGTATCATCGAGGCCACTGCCAAACCGGCCCAAAAGGTTGGCCTTCCACCGGTCACAGTTGTAATGAATGCCTAAGCGATAGCCGTTTGGCTCATAATAGAGCACAGTTTTATCATCAGTCTTACTGCTGATATAGGAATAGCCGGCTTCGTAGGACCAACGGTCAGACAAAGCACCATTCAAGGAAATATTAATACCCTGCTTCTTTTCATTGGACACATTTTTAGCATCCGTCCACCAAGTAGCTGGATCATATACCCATTTAATGGCATCATCAATGTCGCTCCAGAAGTAGTTTACATCCAATACGGCCTTTTCAGAGAATTCATGGGTTACACCAACGGTTTCCACATGGCCGGACTCCGGCTTCAGATTTGGATTACCTCTCATGAAATAAGCATTATCAATATAGAACATATCATCAGCGGTAGGAGCCTTAAAGACCTTGCCCCAAGAAGCATACAATCTGGTCTGCTTCGTTGGCTGATAATTTAACGCTGCTTTAGGCGACCAATGGGTACCAAAGGCATCATGATGGTCCATCCGCAAGCCTGGTACAAAGGTCCACTGATCATCCAATCTTATGGTATCCTGAACAAACATGGCATAGGTGGTAATGTCCTTGCCCTCATAGCCACTCTGCTTATTGGTGGAGGAGCTCTTGCGCCATTCGCCACCGGCCACAATCTTATGGTTGCCTAACTGCCAGCCATTCTGGTATTCTAAGCTGTTTGTATGGGTATCATACTTACCCTTATAATCAGTAGACTTATAATTAGCGGCATAACGCAGGAAGCCTGATACAGGCTGATCCTCTTTGAAATTATAGGTAATGGAACCATAATTATAATTATGGTCCTGATGACGTAATAAAGCATCCTCCTGAATACCCATATCAGTCTGTCTATGGGTAAACATTAACCGCAGGGAGTCGCTGTCCGTGAACCTTTTATCCAAGCGTAAAGAAAGGCTCTTTTTGTTGTAGCCACTGTTTTCACGCCGTACGCTTTCCCCATTATTGCCTCTATATTTAAAGTAATCCCGCTCCTGCAGACCAGCGGTTACAAACCAACTCCAATCACCTTCACTGCCCTGGTTGGCGAGCTCAAGGTTGTGGCTGCCAAAGGAACCTATATTCATATCCAGGGTGGTTTCTGCCTTGCTACCCTTCTTGGTGATAATGTTTACCACACCGCCTACAGCATCACTGCCGTAGAGGGCTGAACCGGCACCCTTTACCACCTCAATGCGCTCGATGTTCTTTACTGACGGTATCATCCCCAGGCTTACACTGGCCCGTGTCATGGAGCCCTGGTCGTTATTAAGGCGCTGACCATCAATGAGTACAACTACACGCTGGTCACCGTTGATAACTACCTCCTGGTCACCGTTAGCATTACCATTGGTTACTACTACACCATTGACATGGGTCAAAGCCTCAGCCACATCACTGTAGCGATTATCCTCAATCTGCTGAGCGGTAATCACCGTTACATCAGCCGGGGTGCTCATGCGGGATGATGGCATACGCTCCGCCGTAACTACCACATCCACAATATCGTCATCTTGTGCCACGGCCTCTGCCTGACATACGGCGGCACCGGAATACACCATGCTCACAGCCAAGGTGCCCAACACCAATTTTTTCAAATCCCTTTTCATCAAAAAGCCTCCTCTAACTATTCAACTGCTGACAGATGCTGCTGTGGCTCCAGCTTAAACTTGTCACCATATACCCGATAGGCAATCTCCTGAACCGCAAAAACAAAATCTTGTGAGCAATTATATATATAACCCTCATCTGGCATCAGCAGGGCACCATTTTTTATGGCTTTCATTCCCTGTAGCCCCGGGTCATTGATGTATTCAGACCGGATACGGTTTATATCCACCTCTCCATGATTGTTATAGGATGGTAAGAACAGAATATCCGGATTTATGGCCACCATTTTTTCCTTGGTCATAATCTGTCCATTTTGGATGCCCGCAGCAGCAGCACCATTTATAACCCCAGCCAGCTGACATGCCTCATCAAAGGCACAGCCCGCACCACCGTAGTCCTTCATAAGGGATATGAGCAATACACTTTTTCGCTCCGACTGAGGAATTTCTGCTACCTCGGCCTTGATTTTCTCCAGCTTTTCATCCATTTTCTTTAGCAAAATGTCTCCCCGCTGGGATTCCCCCACCGCCTGAGCCAACAAGGTAATAGTTTCCTTTATATCCTGCAAATTCTTTGGTCCCTTGCAGACCACCACCGGAATTCCAAGATCCCGCAGGGCCGCCACCCTTGATAAATCGCCCCAGTCCGGCTCGATTACCAAATCCGGCTGAAGTGCAGCTATTTCCTCGACAGACGGATATTTAATCTTGGTCTGAACCTGTTTACCAAGCTCCACCATATTGGAGCTGGATGGGTCGTCCAGCAGATTATTAACTGCCACCATGCGCTCCGGCTCTACTAAACCCAGCATCATTTCATCGGTACTCATGGACATGGTCAGTATCCTCTTAGGCTTGGCGGGAATAGTAACGGTTGTACCCTGAATATCTGTAACTGTATAGGAGGCTGAGGTTTCTGCCTTTTCTCCCTCCGGCTTGCAGCCCACTAAAGACGCAAGCACCAACAATAAAATAAATATATAATTCAATCTGACAAATCTGCCCATTATAATCTCTCCCAAAGCAATACAAAAACCGCCCCAAATGGAAAAAGGACGGCTAAAACTCGCTAATCCCCTTCCCATCTCTCGTAGGTCAAACGGTGATTGTTAATTAGGCAGTTCTCCTGGCTCCGGATCATGGCTCCTCCGCTCCTTCCCAGGTTTCCCCAGTGGCATTAAATGCAGATTCGCTCCCCGATACAGTGGCGTGACCGCGCCGGCCTCTAACCGGCTTTTCTATTAAGTCTTGCGACACCTAACCCTTTATTCTGTTGTTTTCAAATACATTCCTCATGGTATCATCAGACGAATTTATTGTCAATGCAAAATATAATTAACAGTTATATAGTATAAAATATTATTTTATTTTGATACAAAGGTCCCATAACAAAATCAGAGCCATGATAAGATGTAAATTCATCCTATCATGGCTCTTAATGTTAATCATCCAAAACGCTTAAAGTGATACTTTGCATTTACAAGCCAGTTATACCCTAAACTTACTCATGGCAGTCTGCAAATCAGTAGCCAGACTGGACAGGGCATTGGCGGCGGCAGCGATTTCCTCACTGGAGGCGGACTGTTCCTCAGCTGCTGCGGAAATAGTCTGGGTTTCCTCAGAGGTATCACGGCAAACCTTGTCAATGTTATCCATAGAACCTACCACGTTCCGCATTCCATTGGAAACCGTCTGAACAGCGGAATTAATTTCTTCCATTTCATTCTTGATGGAGGAAACACGAGCTGTAATATCCTTAAACTGCTCACCCACATCCCGAATGGCCTGTGTACCCATAGCAACCTCCTGGGTACCGGCTTCCATAGCATCCACAGCTTCCTTGGTATCTCCTTGAATAACGGAAATACGGTTCTTGATTTGCTCAGCAGACTCCTGGGACTGCTCTGCCAGCTTGCGAACCTCCTCAGCTACTACCGCGAACCCACGACCAGCCTCCCCGGCACGGGCTGCCTCGATAGCTGCATTAAGGGC
>NZ_JAZTZI010000153.1:0-45460 GCF_045637405.1 Anaerovibrio sp. | reverse complement strand
GAACATTTATAAAGAAGTTTTAGATAAAACGATAAACAGATTAAATCGATTTTGAATTATATATTATGTGTAAAAAAAGATAACATCTATACGATTGAGATGTTTGTATAATTTGTGTCCTCAGGGGGAACCTATAAAAATGTGAAATATGTTATTTTATGGGGTATAAGGGTCTATATTTTATAGTTAATGCCCAAGAATCAGAAGGGGGATATGTAAAAAATGCTTATTAAGTTGCTGATAGGTGGGACATTTATAGTTTGGATTGCTCTTACTATTGCTATTACATTGTGGTGGCGAAATAAATTCGTCTATATATATGGCGGTGATGGTGCTGTATGGAAAAGCTGGTACGGCACACTAATTGGAGCAGGGTTGGTTTCCATGATCATTGTAGGTGTTATAGCTTATCCTTTGACGTGGATGGATCAGAACTGTCCATATTTGCCGGATGTTTTGGCAGTAGGTGGAATAGGTTATTATTTTGTAAAGAGAAAGAAAAATCCTGAGGGTGATAATGCTAAACAAGAGCTTCAAGCTACAGGCGACACTGCCTCTAAAGAAGATAATAATGTAAATAAAGAATAAAAAAGGAAATCCCCGCTAAGGCTGTATGGTCACAGCCCATAGCGGGGATTTTTGCAATTTATTTGTAAAGTCGTGGCAAATCCACCATAAATATTTTTTTAGTTTGTGCATTAGTTTTAACCCAGTCAGAGAAACCACTCTTGGAGAAAAGCAGATATTGGACTACCTGATACTTTTTATTAAGCAAGTCCTTTCTTTCTTCCAGCTGTTCAAAGACACTCTTATCCAATAATTCATTCTTGTACTTACATTCACCAATAATAGCCTGTTTTCCAATAGTATCAATACCTACTACATCAATATCAGTTTCTTCTTTTTTGGCTGGGTTAGTGCCCCACCATTTTCCGACCTTCATTACCATACAAGCCAGTTCACCAGTACAACCTGCATACATGGTAAAGTAACGGCACATATCCTCAAAAACACTCCCCATATAGTGGGCAATGTTATTTTTTACCACATTTTCGTAATATACATCTCCACGTCCATAGTCAATCATGCTAACGCTCGGAGAAACAAACTGATACCAAAACCTGAACATATTGTCAGCTAATACATACTGGACTTTACGCTTATTGCTCTCATCAGTAATGGCATAGTCTTTACTGAGTATTCCTGTACTAACCAAATTCGCTACTGCGTGAGAAACCTGGGTCTTTTCCATATGTGTAAGGTCAGCAATGGTGACAATTCTGTTTCTGCCGGATGCTACAGCTTCAATGATGGCATTATAAAGAGCTACATTTTTAAACTCCTGTGTCAGAAGATTATTAGGCTCCTCATACAAATATCCTGTGTCGGAGAAAAACAGATTCTTAAGGTTATCATCCAATGATAATCCATCGTCAAACATAGCCAGATACTTGGCTATACCACCAGTAACACCATATACAACAGCCTTATCTTCAAAACTGTATTTTGGTACAAATTCTGCTGCTTCCCGATAGTTGAAGGCTTTTAATTTTAACTGTGATGTCCTGCGGCCGAACAGAGGACTCTTTTCGCTTAATACTTCATCTTCCATGAAACTGATTGAAGAACCGCTCAGGATAAAGAACATATTTCCTGTGATCCATTCTCTGTCGATATACTTCTGCAGCACTGAAAGCAGCGATTTATCCTGCTCAGCCATATAAGGGAACTCATCAATTATAAATATGATTCGTTCATTTTTGGCCTTTTCACCTATCCAATGAAATAATTGCTCGTATGAATCAAAGCTAATGCCCTGCATTTCTGGTGCCAAAGCCTCAACAACATAATCACTCAAAAGTTTAAGGTTCCTTTGACTGCTGCTTCTCACAGCTGTATAAAATATTGATTTCTTTCCTTCAATGAATTTCTGTAGCAATGTAGACTTACCAACCCGGCGCCGACCATAAAGCACCATCATTTGGAAGCCTTCCCTTTTGCAAATATTATCAAGAGCATCAAGTTCACGCTGACGACCAATAAATTCTTTCATCGTATTCACCTGCCCATCAGATTTTAGTTGAAAATGTTTTCAATGAAATTAACTTCAACTTATTATACATTATTTTTGATAATATCAGCTACATTTTTCTTTTTCGCTCTCATTCACCTGCTCAGAGTAGATTTTGAAATTTTTGCTTATGTCTGGCACACAAAAGGCCCTATGACATTTTCTGTCATAGGGCCTAAATTTCTTTCTGGAGCGGGCGAGGGGAATCGAACCCCCCTCTAAAGCTTGGGAAGCTTCCATTCTACCAATGAACTACGCCCGGGCTCAATTCCTTATTATAACGTATTTGATTAAATTTTTCCATCAAAAAATCAAAAAATATTCTAAATATTAATCATCCAGGAAAGGGCTCTTGGTGCTGTTTCTGGAGCTGTTGAGAGCTGCACTGAGTCCTGGAATGCTGTTGATCTTGTCTGCCAGTCGCTCATGATCCCGTTTTGCTGCCTCAGTCATTGGGGGTGCTGTAAAGCTGCCCTCAGTTGGGGATACAGGCATGCCGTTGGCATCCAGCTGTGGCTTTGCAGGGGCCTCAGCTGCGGTGGCGGCACTCTTTTCAGCATTTCCGACTGCAGAGCTGTGATGGGCCTCTATATCGGAAATAATAACCTCCAGAGTGTCACCGTTCTTAATAGGATCGGTGAAGTTCACCGGCTGGTTGTTTACCAGAAGAGTAAAGGTCTTTCTGGAGGAAGCAGCAGGTGGCTGAAAGCCTACAGCCAGCAGAGCATCACTAATGGTAGTGGTTGCCCTGAGAGATTTCATGTAACGTACTTCAGCTCCGTCCTCAATAATGGTTCCGGTGCTGGCAGGATGTCCATTTACCTCCAGAGAAACAGTGGCTGAAGGAATCTTATGCTCCTGGCCCTCGTAGTAGATAACCAGAGTTGCATCCAGCTCGGACACGTTCAGCACATTACCCAGCTTTGGTTCCTCGGATTCAATGTATTCAATATAATCATTCTCATGCACCTCTGTGGAGAGGGTTGCAGGATTATCATTCAGCAAAATTGTAGGGGACACAGTGAACTGGGACTCCTTGCCGTTAAGGGTATACTTTATCTTACGGCCCATAGGTGGCATATTAAGGGAATTCAGCACTTCACCCAACAGGCGGGTATCCTTGCTGGTAATAATATCCCCATCCTTAAGGAGCTGCCCCGGTCCTGCCGGCTGGCCGTTGATGGTGAACTGGGCATCAATATGACGTTCCTCACCATTTATATAAACAGTGTAGGAAGGCGGAATCTCCAGCACATCATTAATGGTTACCTCTGGCTGGGTGCCGTCCTTTCCCTGAATAATCTCAATGTGGCTGTCTTCCTTAACCACAGTGTCCAAAGTAGCAGGACGCCCATCAAGATTCAGCTGGGCCATGGTTCCCATGGTTCCTGGAATAAATTTATTTTCTCCATTAACGGTGAGCATAACACCCAGCCCCGGGCGGCCATTCATCTTTTTCAGCTGAATACCAGCATTTAAAAGGGCGTCTGAAACGGTGAGCTCACGGAAATTAAAGAGGCTGTACTCGTCATTATTTACGAATATTTTTAAGAAATGCAGGGAAGTAAGGGCAGCTACCTTCAAAATACCCAATGGAGTAACTGCATCCGGCAGCTTCAGTTCATCCGGGATTTCATTGATTCCGTCAATCTTCTCAGGATGGCGCACTGCCACGCGGCCAGGAGCCAGTCCTAAAATTTCTCCCACATAATCAGCAAGGTGTGGAGTCAGGGAACCGCCACCTACCATAATAACGGCCTGCGGCTGATCGCTGCCATTCAGCTCCATAATCTGCTTGGCAATGGCATCTGCCAGATTTTTGATGTTTGGCAGAACCGGATCCAGCACATCCTTGGCGGAAAGATCGTATTCTGCCCCCAGAATATCAGTAAAATGAACATCCTTGCCGTGGGCAGCATCCCGCTTTAATTGCTCGGCAACGTTAAAGTCCAGTAGGAATCGCTGGGAAATGGCTTCAGTGACCTCATCACCAGCCTGTGGTACCATGCCATAGGCAATTACAGAGCCGTTTTTGGTAATGGCCACGTCTGATGTACCAGCGCCCACATCCACCAGCACCAGGTTCAGATGGCGCATGGTAGGAGGAATCAGTACGTTGATGGCGGCAATTGGCTCCAAAGTAAGTGCCCGCATATCCAGCTTGGTAGCCTGGAGAGCTGAGTGCATGGAGTCAATAACCTGACGAGGCAGGAAGGTGGCAATAACTGTAGCGTTGGCTATACGTCCACGCTGTCCAACCAGAGTCTTTAACTGGGTACCGTCCAAATCATATTTTATGGTGCTGTAACCAACACAGTAATACTTGGTTGGATCATCAATTGTCTTGGAAGCCGCCAGCTTGGCCTGGGCAGCCTGAACACCGGCAAAATCCAGCGCTCGTTCCTGCTCCGGGGTAATAATGCCGTTGATTTCCATGTCAGCATCAGCAGTCATGGTGTAAAGGGCGCGGCCGGCTGCTGCTACGGCAGCACTCTTAAGGGCTCCGGTTTTCTTTATCAGTGCCTTTTTTACATTGTCTATAATGGCTGCAACCTGTGGCACGTCGTGAATCTGCCCGTCCAGCATGGCACGGGTTTTGTGCTCCTGACGCTCAGTGGCCACGATCTTAAGGCCGTTGGCCTCCTTCTCGGCTACAATACCAATAACGCTTCTGGTACCGATATCCAGAGCAAAGATGCGCTCCTTCCGTTCCTTCCTCGGCTCGGCAGTTTTCTTTTTGGTACTCCGCTTTTTAGTAGCTTTACCGCGGGTGGTTTTTCTGGTTTTTTTGGTGCCCTCTGCAGCTTCGGTAGCATCAGCTTCTGCTGCTTCTTCCATCTGGGAAAGCATTTCGATTTCATTAGCTGCTTCCATATTCTCAACTGGTTCAGGCATTTCAACAGACTGTGGAGCGGCAGATTTTCTGGTTGCTCTGCCAGCTCTGGTATTTCTGGTGGTTACCTTGGATTCTGCAATCTCTTTGGTGTCCTTGTTAGTCTCTTTAGTGACTGATTTTGCCATTGTATTGTCCTCATTTATTCAAAATTTAAAGGTGATAAAAAAGGTTTATTTGATTATTTCGCGAATAACAAAGTAGATTCCTTTTTTGGATTTGCACAATATAATTACATTATATCGCATTTGTTCTAATTTTTCCTTTACATTTTGAAAAAGGGAGAATATTCCTTTCAGAATAGCGGTGAGATGGTGGACATTTTTCACCGAGTTATATATGATTTTTATGAGAGAACAAAGTTACTATGCTTTATGGAGGCATTAGTTAAAAATGGCGGATACGATTGATAACGATAATATAGGAGAAATGATAACGGGAAGTGACTATAAGCGCATGGTTTTGGGTGCTTATGGGGAATTTCTCAACGAGTTTGAAAATATAAATGCCGTAAAAGAATCCTCTGCATTTTTCTACTCCGGCAAGCCGGGCTCCGATGTTTTGCGTACCATGGGGGCGGCGGTGATCCCTTTAACCGAAGCGGTAAATGAGAGTATTGGCGGCTTGGCCAGGCGCGTTGCAGACGCGTCTGTTTTGGGTGCCCGTGGAAATGCGGGAGTTCTTGTTTCCCAGATTTTAAGAGGTATTGCCAAGGGTCTTATAGGAAAATACACTGCTACCTCCCAGGAGTTTGGCAAGGCCTTCCAGTATGGTATTCTTTACGCCCAGAAGGCTGTGCCGGATGAAAAGAACCGTCCTATAATTGTGGCCTCAAAGGTGGTGGCCAAGGGTGCCCATGATGCTGTGAAATCAGGCAAGCATATCAGTGATATTCTTCTGGCGGCCATTAAGGCCAGCAACGAAAATAAATCCACCCATAAGGATTGTGGTGAGCAGATTTTACAGGTTTTTCTGGAGGGCTGTTTAAAGGGGCTCCAGGGAGATCTTAATTTACCTCCAATTGATGTGGGAAAGAAAATGTATGAGTCCCGGGGAATTGTAAGTCCTATGAATGATAAAGCCCGTCCGTACTGCGTCAGCTTTTTGGTGGCAAATCCCAAGCTGTCAGTGCCTCTTATCGAAAAAGAGCTTCAGGAGATTGGCAACTTTGTTGTGGTGGAACGTCGTTTTAAGACCATATTTATTCATGTTCACTCCGAGCACCCCGGTACTATTCTGGAGCGTGCCGTTGCCTGGGGCCATGTGGGAGAGATCCATATTAATATTATGGCAGAGCCTCATGCCATGGCCATGGTACAGCAGGCTTGTATTATGCCACAGGCCCTTTTGACTGTTGCGGAAAATGATGAATGGGCCCAGAAGCTTCAAGAGGCCGGGGCCATGGTTATTATTGACGGCAGCGATCCTTCAGGACCATCAGTTGAGGAAATCGTCAATGCAGCCCATAGTGATATTGCCAATAAATATATACTTTTGACGGATTCGGATCATTTGCGTCTGGTTATGCACCAGGTGAAGCGCATTATGGGTGACCGGGTCAGCGTGGTGGTTGCCAATAACAACGAAGAACAGATTTATGCTGTACGGGCATTTTTCCCAGAGCTTTCCATGGAGGAAAATGTGGCTCAGATGCGGGAGGCTATCCGCCGTATGTCCCAGGACAATAAAAAGAATAACAGTCAGGATAATAACAATAATTAACCAAATAAAAACAAGAAAGGAGCTGCTACCGAAGTAACAGCTCCTCGAAAGCGGGGTCCGCATATGCCGTAGTCCAACAGGCTAAACCTGTATGTTAAAGTGGGTATCCTAAGTAACAGGTTCTGCTATTCGTTCGGAGACGATCCAGCATCTGCTGCACAAAATCAGATTCCCTTATGAAAAAGAGTCGGCTAGACGATGAATGGAAGCTACGGTCAAAGAAGATTATCCCTCTTTAGCTGTATAATACCATAGGTTCATAGGAATAACAAGACTTGACAAAATGGTTAAAAGGTGGGTAAGATTAAAGAATAGTGTGGTAAAATTATAGTTACTATATATAAAATAGCATACAAAGTAGATACATTTGTATATGTAGAAAAAATACCAAAATAAGCTGAAATTTAGGAAGGAAGATAAACAAAGATGAGTAACCAGCAGTTGATGCGTGCCATATTGATTGAACCAGGCAAGGACCCGTCTATTATCAAGCTTCCGGCAGCTCACGGCCCCCATGATGAGGCCATCAAGGATACTTTGGAGGGCAACTACGGTGCTGTGGAATTTTTCCAGATTCAGCCCGGAATTTCCCTGTTTATTCTGGTTAATGACTTGGCAGCAGCCTTGGGAATGAAGCCAAACCGTCGCTTCCCTGGTGCCGACAGCGATCAGATTATTTGGGGCAAGGCTATTTTTATTGCAGCCTACAATGGTGATGATGAAACCAAGGAAGGGACCTTGGATATGTCAGAGGAAACCTGCCTTATGTTTATCGAGCAGATTAAGCTGAATTTCCCAATGTGCGATGGCACAGAGGAGCCTCGTCCGGAGGACACCTTGTATTATGATGAGGATGAGGAGGGCAATCCTGCACCATATCGCTGGATTGAGATTTCCAAGCCTTCCGGCTTGCCAAAGCCACTGGAGGCAGGTCGTGTAAAATTTTACCGTATGCCGGCCCAGGAGGTAATGGAAATAAATGATCGCTACTTTAAGAAGGTGGCAGTATATACCTCCGATTCAAAGCTGAATTAATACTAGCCAAAATTGACTTTTGTAGTATAATATTAACGTCAATGTGAATAGTTAATTTTTAATAAATTTTAAGGGAGAAACAAAATGGAAGATAAAATATATAGCGTAGCTGTAAGCTGCCGCGGTGTTAATGGCTGGGTAGAATATGATACTGAGGCTAAAACCGTAAAGGTGTTTTTGGACGATGAAAAGGCTGTGGCTGATGCTGAGAAGTTCCTCAGCGAAAAGCATGTGATTAAAGTGCCTCACGAGTCCCTGCTGGACTTCACCGAGGAGACCTTTGATCCATTGGCAGATGTAAAGAGCTTCCAGACCGTGCTCACCAGACTGTGGGAGAACACTGAGGTTCATGTGGACTGGAGCCGTCCGGTAGATTACGTAAAGGCTCACCCAACCTTAGATTAAGATGAATACTAAAAAGACAGGTAGAGAGTTTTGAGACCACCTCAGAATTCTTACCTGTCTTTTTTGTTGGATTATTGTTTAAGGAAGGGGCGAGGTCGATTGCCTAGAGCAGTTGAAGCCAGAGCGTAAAGAAATTTTTTCTTATCGTACTTATGCATTAGTGGAAAAAATTACTTGTCTGAGCGAAGTCCTATAAGGACGAAGCGAGTTGTAATTTTTTTCACTATATGAGGATAAGAAAAAATTTTAGCGATGGATTCGTGCTATAGGTAACGACCTTGCCACTTTTATTAGACTTCTGCATCCATCTTATCCTTTAAAAGCCCTACAGCGGCACTGGCTCCGATGCGCTCACAGCCCTCAGCCAGGTATTGCTTCATATCCTCCAGGGTGCGGATACCACCTGCGGCCTTCATCTTTACATTTGGACCAATGTGGGCGGCAAAGAGCTTAATATCCTCATGGGTGGCTCCCCCGGTGCCGAATCCGGTGGAGGTCTTTATAAAATCTGCTTTGGCATCGGTAACACATTTGCAGAGTGACTTCTTCTCATCATCTGTAAGGTAGCAGGCCTCGATAATGACCTTCAGGATATTATCTCCCACAGCCTTTTTGATTTCAACGATTTCTCCGGTGATTTTTTCAAAGCTTCCATTTTTGGCATCTGTAATATTGATGACCATATCAACTTCTTTTGCACCATCTTTTATGGCCTGTTCAGCGGCAGTGATTTTTGCTTCCTTGCTGTCATAGCCCAAAGGAAAACCAATAACAGTACAGATATTGAGCTTATCTCCAAATTCCTTATGAACCGGTGCCACATAGCTGGCAGGAATACAAACAGAGGCGGTTTTGCAATTAATGGCCTCCTGGCACAGCTCCTTGATTTGTTCCCAGGTTGCGGTGGGTTTCAACAAGGTGTGGTCCACATGGGCAAGAATTTCAGATCCCTTCATAATAGAAAATCCTCCTGTATCGTGATATATTTTAATTATATTATTTGCTAACTCAATGATGAATTTAATTATATAACATAATATGGTAAAAATTAAGGTGAAAATATGAAGGCAATTGTTAATGGCAAACTGATTACCCCAGGACCAAATGGCGACTTTCGGGTGGAGCGGAATAAGGTTGTTATCTTCGAGGACAGAATACTTGAAATAATTGACAAAGCAGAATTTGATAAGCGGGACAGAAGTTCCTTCGAGGAAGTCTATTACGCCCAGGGACAGTATGTGTCCCCCGGATTTATAAATCTTCATATCCACGGCTGTGTAGGCTCGGATACAATGGACTGTCGGGAAATGGGGCTTCGTCGGATGACTGTGTTTCAGGCCTCTACGGGAGTAACCTCCATGCTGCCCACCACCATGACCTATGATATGCCCAAGGTTTATGAGGCACTAAAGCTGGTGCGCCAGGCTGTATCCTATAGGGACGGGGCCAGAATTCTGGGGGCAAATATGGAAGGTCCATTTATCAGTGAAAGCCATAAGGGTGCCCAGAAGGCATCCCATATCAGAAAGGCCGATTTTAAGCTGATAAAAGAATATAGTGATGTAATAAAGCTCATAACCATCGCACCTGAGGAGCTGCCGGCTGGCAGTGATTTCATAAGCAAATGCCGTGATGCCGGAATCAGGGTCTCTTTAGGACACACAGCGGCGGATTATGACTGTGCCATAAATGCCATTAATGATCAGGGAGCAACCCATATTACACATCTCTTTAACGCCATGACGGGGCTTCACCACCGTAATCCTGGGGTGGTGGGAGCCGCCTTTGATTCTGATGCTTTTTGTGAGCTGATAACGGATAATATTCATGTGGCTCCAGGAGCTCAGCGTATAGCTCACCGAATAAAGGGCAAAGAACGGATAGCCCTGATTACTGATTCCATGCGGGCCTGCGGCCTTGGGGATGGGGAATCAGAGCTGGGGGGCCAGAAGGTTTTTGTCACTGGGCAAAGGGCTGTTCTTGAGGATGGTACCATCGCCGGTAGTGTGCTTACCATGGATAGGGGGCTATACAACTACGCCAAAAATCTTCATATTCCTGTATGGCAGGCCGTTGAATGTGCCACCATAACCCCGGCCAGGGCCATTGGCATGGAAAAGGATTTAGGCTCCATAAAAGTCGGTAAAATGGCAGATTTTACGGTTTTTGATGAAAATGTTCATGTAACTATAACATTTTGTGCAGGAAAAGAAATATTTTTGGAATAAATTTGCATAGTTCGGTATAAAAGTATATTATATATGTAATATATTATATACTGCGGAAGGTATGATTCTATGGAAATTAAAGACATGCAGGCGTTTTACGCCATCGTTGAAGAAGGCAATATCAGTCATGCGGCCATTCGCCTGAATGTGGCCCAACCGGCTCTCAGCCGTCAAATGAAGCGATTGGAGACTTCTTTGGGGGTAAAGCTCTTTGAGCGTGGCAGCCGCCGTATTCGTCTTACTGATGCGGGAATGCTTCTCTATTCCAGGGTTAAGCACATTTTAGGCATGGTGGACGGCACTATGAGGGAGCTTATTGATATTGGCTCCGGCGTGGCGGGAACCATTAAGCTGGGTACCATTACCTCATCAGGCTCCATGCTTATCCCGGAGCTGGTGGAGGACTTCACCAAAAGGTATCCTCTGGTAACCTTCCAGGTATGGGAGGGGGAGGGGGCCCGTATGCTGGAGCTCCTTGACAGCCATATAATTGAGATCGCCATAACCCGTACCCAGGTGGATAATGCCTCCTATGAGTCCATTATCCTTCCGGATGAGCCGCTGGTTCTGGCTATGCATAAGAGCTTCTGTGACGATGACAAGAACGAGTTTGTCCATATTCAGGACCTGAAGGACAAGCCACTTCTGGTGCCTCTTCGCTGGAAAACCGCCTTTATGTCCCATTGTCAGAAGGCAAAATTTGAGCCGAACATCTTAAGTGTAAGTGACAGCCAGATTCAGAACATGCTGTGGACTCAGCGGGGTATCGGCATTTCCCTGGTTCCATTATCTGCCCGCAGTCTGATGCGCTCAGATGATATCGTATTCAAGCACCTTGAGGAGGCAGAAATCTATACCCATACTGTTGTATCCTGGCTGAAGAGTCGCACTCTTTCCAGCAGCTGTCAGCATTTTATTGAAATGTTCCGTCAGAAATACGTTAAATAAGTTGATATTTAGAGAGGTATAAATATGGCAGATGGAAAAAAGATTTTTATCGTGGAGGATGAGAACCGCATTGCCCGCTTCCTGCAAATGGAGCTGGAGCATGAGGGCTTTGAAACTGAGACGGAATCCAACGGCAGCCGTGCCTATGAGCGCATTATTCAGGGCGACTTTGATCTGGTGCTGCTGGATGTGATGCTGCCGGATATGGATGGCCTCACAATCTGCAAAAAGGTACGGGAGCTTTCGGATGTGCCGATTATTATGCTTACAGCCCGGGATGATGTTAATGACAAGGTTCAGGGTCTGGATATCGGTGCCGATGACTATGTTACCAAGCCTTTTGCCATTCCAGAGCTTTTTGCCCGCATGAGGGTGGCTCTCAGAAAGCATACTGCCCCTGAACACTCAGTGGAGACTTCCAATGGGGAGGAGCTGAAGCTGAAGAATCTCACCATGAATATAGCCCGCCACGAGGTTATGGTGGATGATGTGCTGGTGGAGCTGACCAAAAAGGAATTTGACCTTTTGGAATACCTTATCCGCAACAAGCGTAGTGTGCTTACCCGTGATCAGATTCTCTCCCAGGTCTGGGGCTATGACTATATGGGAGACACCAATGTGGTGGATGTTTATATCCGTTATCTGCGGGCCAAGCTGGACGATAAATTTAACGAGAAATACATTCATACCATGCGGGGGGTAGGCTATGTCGTCAAAGACTAGTCTCTGGAAAAAAATTATAAATTATCCTAAGCAGTGGGAGATTTCTACCCGGCTTACCCTCATGTATGCCGCAGTGATCACCATTCTGTTGGGCTGTGCTTGTATGGCCTCGGTTATCGGCATGTATTACATAATTTACCATCAGGCAGAAACAGAAATGACCATCAGTGTGGAAATAGCCTTGGATAAAATGAATGACCCGCAATTCATGAGCCAGGCGGCAGAAAAGCCCCATGAGGCCACTGAGGAAATATTGCTTCCGGGAGTGGTGCTGAGGGTAGCCGATGAGAATGGCAAAATCGTATACGACACTGACAGGCATTTTGCTTCGGTGGATAAGCTTAGGGAAAATTTTACGGATGACAAAATGTTTTGGATTTCCGACAAATACCAGCTGGTACGGCTGAAGCATTTTATGATTTACTATCATGAGGTGCCTATGGACTACAAGGGGCGTCACTATACCCTGATTTTCAGCCGCGTTATTACTGCTGAGCGGCCAATGCTGGCCAAAATGCAGGAGCGTCTTATTTTAGGCGGTGTAATAGGAATTTTGTTGGTGGTGCTGATCGTTTACATGGGTATAAAGCGTGCCTTCAGGCCTCTCAGAGATTTTATTGCCACGGCCCAATCCATAGAGGTAAGTGATTTAAGTACCCGTATGGAGGTGCCTCCAAGCCATGATGAAATGACGGAGCTGGCCACTACCTTTAACAGGATGCTGGACCGCATTGAGGAAGGCTTTAAAATGCAGCAGCGTTTCGTTTCTGATGCATCCCATGAGCTGCGTACCCCGGTGACGGTAATTAAGGGCTATGCAGACATGCTGAGCCGTTGGGGACAATCTGATGCGGCTACTCTGGACGAGGGAATTAATGCCATAAAAACCGAGGCAGAGGACATGCAGGAGCTTATTGAAAAGCTGTTGTTCCTGGCCAGGGTTGACCAGAACCGCCAGATTGTGAACAAAGTTCCGTTGGAGCTCAGCGAGCTGGTGGAGGATGTTTATAAGAAGCTGAAGCTGACTGCCACCAATCATACTGTGGAGCTGCTGCGCAACGAGGAAGGCTATATAATGGGCGACAAGGTTATTATGAAGGAGCTTATCCGTATTTTCCTCGAAAATGGTATAAAATACACACCTGAGGGTGGTACTATAACCATTGATAGCCATGAAATGCCCCATTATATGTGTCTGGAAATTGCGGATAACGGCATTGGCATTGCTCCTGAGGACCAGGAAAAGATTTTCCAGCGGTTTTATCGTGTGGACAGCTCCAGAACAAAGTCTGCAGGACAGCCGGGGGGGACCGGGCTGGGACTTTCCATTGCCAAATGGATTGCAGACAATCACGATATTGGCATTTCTTTGGACAGTGAATTGGGGAAGGGTACCAAGTTTATTTTGATGATTCCTCTGATTGAGGAAGAAAAATAGCGGTGAATAAAAAGGGCAGATGGCAGTTGATTGGAGCGGTTGAACAGGTCGCGTTAAGAAACTAATTTTTACATTCCTGCATTAGTGATAAAAATTATTTGTTTGAGCGACGCGAGTTATAATTTTTATTGCTATTACAATAGTTGTAAAAAATAGTTTTAGAGTCCTGTTCTTGCGACAGACAACTGTTATCTGCCCGTTGCTATTACGCAAATAGAGAAGCCCGTTCTGCGGTGTGCAGAGCGGGCTTTGAGTTTTAATATGAATTTGGCAATGGATTACAGGGTCTTGGAAATCAGAGCCATAAATACCAGATCGCCGGAGGAGGCATTCTCGATGCCGTGGCCTTCTCCATCAGGGCAGTAAGTGGTGGTGCCTACACCGATGGTCATTTCCTTGCCATTGTCGTTGTAGAGAGCCTCACCCTGAAGAATGTGGTAGGTTTCAGCGTTGCCATGATGCTCATGGAAACCGATGGAGCATCCAGGTGGAATGGTAACCTTGGCAAACATGTCGTTGCCACCAAGCTCCTTTTCTCCCAGGAGCTTTTCAATGGTGATGGTACCCTTGCCGCCTGCCTTGTTCTCGGCCTTCACAATGTTGCTTGTTAATGTCTGCATAGTTCTTTCTCTCCTTTATTACACAATATGATAACCATATTATCTCACTTATGGTATATTATAACGTAGTTGTTCAAATTTTTCCTCTATTTAGGGGAAAAATATTCTTTATTGACGTTTCGTCGAGGTATAGGTTTTTCTCGACATAACGTAGTTGTTCAAATTTTTCCTATAAAAAAGGGAAAAAATTATAGGCAAGGGACTGTTGAGTTTCACGCCGTCCCAGCACTAAAACTTTTTCTTGCTCTTATATAGTGGCAAAAATCATAACTCGCTTCGCCCTAAAGGACCAGCTTCGCGTCGCTCAAACAGATGATTTTTCCCACTATAATCAAGGTATAGCAATAAAAAGTTTCTTAACGTACTGGGACTCAATGTTCAACTCAGCAGCCCCCTGCCCATAAAATTATTCTTAAAGTTTATACCGGAGCACATTATGATTTATATATTAAAATTTGGTGCCAGCCTTTTGATGCCACCGGGAATTTTTATTTTAATATTCCTGGTCATGGGAATATGGCTTTGGCGGAAAAATGAGAAAAGGGCTGCTTCCATAGTCGGGGCGGTAACGATAGTATTTTATTTGCTGTCCACCTTCTGGGTTTCAGGACTGCTTATTGGTTCTTTGGAAAATAAGTATGTCATGCCGGACAGACTTGATGGTGATTGTATCGTTATGCTTGGGGGCGGGGCCCTGTCCGGTACCCCCGCATTAGATGGTGAAGGCTCTCTTTCAGGGGCGGCGGCTAGTCGTATGGCCTTGGTGGCCCAGCTGTATAAAAAGACTGGACTTCCCGTTATTGTCAGCGGTGGCCAGGTTTATGACGACAGCGGCAACGAGGCTCATATTGCCAGTAGGGAGCTGATGCTTCTGGGGGTGCCGGAGGATAAAATCTTCATTGAGGATAAGAGTCTTAATACACGGCAAAACGCCCTGTACACCTGTGAAATTATTGGAAACCATGGCTGGAACAGGCCAATTTTGGTAACCTCTGCCTTTCACATGGACCGATCTGTGCTGAATTTTGAAAAAGAAGGAGTGGAGGTCATTCCTGCACCGGCGGATTTCCGTACAAATCGGCCCCAGAGCTTTAATATGAATAAGCTCCGTCCCAATGCAGATGCTTTGGGCGACAGCGTGATTTATATGCAGGAAAAGCTCAGAAGTATGGTGACTCAGTATCTGGGTTATTGATAATCATAGAAAGTAAGGTCTTATAATGACAAAAAAATTAACCGAAGGTAGTCCTGCGAAGTTAATATTGTTTTTTACTTTGCCCTTAATTGGCGGAAATATTTTCCAGCAATTATACAGCTTTGTTGATACCCTGATAGTGGGGCGTTTTTTGGGGGTTGAAGCCCTGGCCGCAGTCGGTTGTACCGGCTGTATCATGTTCCTTACTGTTGGATTTATAATAGGCCTGTCATCAGGACTTTCCATATTTACTGGTCAGCGCTTTGGAGCCAAGGATTATGAGGGAGTTCATCACAGTGCTGCCGCCTGTCTGGTGCTGGGCTTGGTGGTTGGCGTTATTCTGGCAGTAATCGGCTATGTCTTTTCCCGGGATGCGTTGGTATTTATGGATACGCCACCGGAAATACTGGAGGGGGCGGTGGATTTTATTACCATTGTCTGTGCCGGTATTCCAATTACAGTGGTTTTCATGCTGGAGGCAAATCTCATAAGAGCACTGGGAGACAGTCGTGCACCAACCTACATTTTAGCTACAGCCCTTATTATTAATATTATTGTGGAGCCGTTGTTTCTTCTTGTCTTTGAATGGGGTATACCAGGAGCTGCTTACGGCATATTGGTGTCTCAGTTTATTGGTGGCGTAATTGTGGTTACCTATATTTGGAAAAAGGTTCCTCATTTGATAATTCGCCGTCGGGACTGGCAGTATCTTAATTGGAGCTTTATGAAGAAGCATCTGGTCATTGCCCTGCCGATGGCCTTTCAGACTTCTATTATTGCCGTGGGAACCATCATTGTGCAGATGGCCCTGAATCGCCTGGGGCCTGTGGCAGTGGCAGCTTTTGCGGCAGCCCAGAAGGTTGAGATGATTGCCCTGATGCCAATGATGTCCTTTGGTATTGCCATGGCGGCATATACGGCGCAGAACTATGGCGCAGGAAAATTTGCCCGCATAAAAAAGGGGGTTAATCAGTGCATTCTCATGTCCGGAGCCTTCAGTATCCTGGTGGGAGTGTTCATTGTTATCTTTGGACCAAACTTCATGGAGCTATTTGTGGGGGCCGGGGAGATTGAGGTAATTGAGCTGGGGCAGGTATATCTGGTAACCACTTCTGTTTGTTATATTGTGTTGGCACTGCTGTTTATTTACCGTAATACCCTGCAGGGACTGGGACAGAGCTTTGTACCAACCTTTGCGGGAATTATGGAGCTGGTGATGAGGGCCATTGTTGGTCTGTGTTTCGTGGATACATTGGGCTTCTGGGGTGCCACTATTGCCAGCCCGGCCGCCTGGTTTGGCTCCTGTATACCGTTGGCTTTTGCCTACTATTACACCCTTCGCCGAATGAAGAAAAATATTCGAAAACTAAAAAGGGAACAAATAATTTCAAAATAAACAAGGACTTTTGAACTGAATAGAGAAATAAGTAAGGTGAAAGACTTATAGGGGGGATTTTCTATGGAATTAAAATTAAAATCCGGTTTTACCTTTGATTACGGCAATCTTGTGGGCGATGGCAAGGTTACCAAGGAAGATGTTAAGGAACTGGCCGGAAAGATTGATGAAGCCAACAAGGCCATTAAGGTAATGCGTGAAGAGGGCATAATCCGTGGGCATCTGTCCAAGGATGGCACTCCGGAGAAGGTTTATTTCTCCCAGCTGCCTTATGTGGAGGAGGGGCATCTCAATTCTCCTGCATCCATCAAGCACCTTAAGGAGCTGACTGATTCCGTAAAGAATCGCGTGGATGCTGTGGTATCCTTGGGTATTGGCGGGTCCTATCTCGGGGACAAGGTTATTTTTGATGTTCAGTGCGGTGAATTTTGGAATTCCATGACCACTGAGGAACGTGGTGGCATGCCAAAGATTTACTTCAGCGGGAACAATATTGATCCGCGTCGCACCGGGGATTTAATCAAGGAGCTGGAGCGTTCAGCCCGTATTGCCAAGTCCCATCTGAAGCGCAAGCTGGTGGTGGATTTAATGGTTATTTCCAAATCCGGTGGCACTTTGGACACCATGTCCAATTTCATGGTTATCTATGAGGAGCTGAAGAAGAATCCTGATATCGAGGTGGAGGTAATTGCGGTTACCGATCCTAACGAGGAAAAGCCTACTATCCTGAAAAAGCTGGCCATGGACAACAACTGGCCACAGTACAGTGTTCCAGACGGTGTAGGTGGGCGCTTCTCTATTTTTTGTGATGTGGGCCTTGTGCTGGCAGCTGTGTGCGGCTTTGATATTGAGGCTTTCCTCAATGGTGCCAAGGATATGGATATTGCCTGCCAGAACGAAGACGTATGGCAGAATCCGGCTCTCCTTAATGCAGTGCTGAAATATATCGCTTCCGAGAAATATGGCCGTGATATGGAGGTTATGATGCCGTATGGTGATTATCTGAAATCTGTTTCCGAATGGTACATTCAGCTGTTGGCTGAATCCCTTGGTAAGCAGGTGGACAGAAACGGCAAGGACGTGTACTATGGCCGTACTCCTATTGTGGCTGTGGGTACTACTGATATGCATGCTCAGACCCAGCAGCATCAGGAAGGCAAGCTGAACAAGGTGGTTCAGTTTATCAGAGTAGAAAATTGGGATACGGATTTTGTGATTCCAAATTCCTTCCCTGAGGTGAAGAAGCTGGCAGATATTTCCGGGGTAAAGATGAGTCAGGCCTTGGAGGTGGCCCGTCAGTCCAATGCGGACGCCTTGGCTTCCAATAACCGCTTCAATGCGCTGTTCTCACTGCCGAAGCTGGATGCCTATCATTTAGGTGAGCTCCTTTATATGTTGGCTCTGACCATTGCTTATGAGGGTGAGTTGGCAGATGTGGATGCCTTTAACCAGCCTGGTGTTGAGGCTTACAAGCGCATTATGGGACCAAGTCTGCAGGCACTGAAAAAGTAACCTTGCTGGACGTGGCAATAACTAAAATTTAATATTTCAGTATTATATGGCAGAAATTCGCAAGCGTGTATCCTTTTGCATGGTTTTTCTGTCAGCATAATATGTCGAAAAGGAGAGGCAACATGCAGGGAATGATTCAATCCCTTGCTGAAAAGGCTGGCCGGCATTTATTGCAGTTAATGACATTGCTGAAGGAAAATATGCTGGCGCGGGTGGCTGTATTTGCAACCATCTGCGCCCTTATTTTTCTGGCATTTACGGTAATTGATGGCCTGGGAGATTCCTCTCAGGCCATTACTGCTTTTTCAGAGGGGACTTTAAGCGGGGAAAAGGAGTCTGCCAAAGGTGGCTTTAAGGAAATAAAGGGGATGAAGGAGGTTCAGGAGTTTAAAGGTCTATATAATCCCTTTGAGGAAGATCAGGTGAAGCATGGGAGAAGAGATAAATTTAAGAAAGGTGATATAACGAAAACTGGCACAAGATATTCCAGAGGGGAAAATCCTTCCAAGGAAAGTACGAAGGATACCCAAGCTGCCAAGGATAAAAAAGCCACCAAGGGGACAGCTCCCAGGATAAAGGGTATTGTGGAGGGAAGCAGTGGTCCGGCTGTGTTGCTGGAATATGGTGGAAGTCAATATATGCTGTACGCGGGAGATGTGGTGGATAATATATTCGTGGAGGCAGTGGGAGAGAACAGTGTTAAGGTCAATGTACAGGGGAGAATAATGTGGGTAGAAAGATAATAATTATGGGGCTGGTTATGGCCTTGATGAACGTAATTTGGAGCATTGATGCCAAGTGTGAAGCCTTGTCCATGCGGGTGGCTGATGGTAGCGCGGCAGAGCTTATCCGCTTTGCGGCCCGGGAGGGGAATATTAATGTGATTATAGACAGCGGGGCGGACAGCCATGTCAGCGTAAATTTTCAGGATATCTCTCCACGGGAGGCCATTGACAAAATAGTGCTGGCCAGCGGTTTGAGCATCAGTGAAAAGGAAGGCACTTTAATAATCGGCAGGGGAAAAAATATTGTGTCCCAGCTGGGGCAGGTTCATGTGATACCGGTTGCCTATGGGGATTTGGAGGAGCTTAAAAGGGAAGCGGAGCTGTATTTTCAAAACAAAAATATAACGGAACCGAAAAGGACTGCTAAAAATAAGGATACCAAGTCCGGGAAAACCGCGGGATCTACCATCAGCAATGATGACGTGAATAAGGAAGCAGGGAAAAATAATCAACGGGTAAATGTCGCTGGAAATAGTAACAGCAATGGCAGCAACGCCAGCAATATCGGTAAAAATCCCCGGGTGGAGGTGGACATTAACACCCGATCTCTGCTGGTGTATGGTACTACGGAGGAAGCCAGAGAAATATATCAGCTTTTGAAGAAGGTGGATATTCCAGCACCTCAGGTGGCTTTGGAAGCCAAGGTGGTGGCTATGAAGCGGGAGGATCTGGAGAAGCTGGGGGTGACCTGGGAGTGGACTAAAATTCCCCATGATTTTACCTATGATGCTACCTTGGATTTACTGATTTCCAAGGGCAAGGCCAAGGTGCTGTCAAGACCAAATATCGTCACCATGCAGGGGCGGGAGGCGATTATTAATATCGGCGGGGAGGTTCCCGTTCCCGAGGTTTCCATAACCAATACCACCACCACTACCTCCATAAAATACAGGCCGGCGGGGATTCTTTTACAATGTCGTCCCTTTGTGAACGAGGAGGGCTATATTGACTCCCAACTGAATATTGAGGTCAGTGCCCCCAGCTATGTAAAGGAAATGAATGCCTACAGCTTTCAAAAGCGCTCAGCCCAGACCAGGGTGAGGCTCAAGGACGGGGAAACTCTGGTTATTGGCGGCCTCATCAGCAGAGAAGAGGTAAAGCAGCTTCAAAAGATTCCGTTTTTGGGAGATATCCCCGTTTTGGGGAACTTTTTCAAGGCAACCTCATCCAAAGTGACGGAGGAGGAGCTCACCATTTTCATAAAGGCTACGATTTTGTGAGGCCACTAGAACAAAGGTCTTATGCAAAAAGATAGTAAAAAAAGGCTATATGAAAAACCTTCAACAGGTAATTCAAATATGATATAATGTTGAAGTGATGAGTGGCTACACTGTTGTAGTGAATGAAGTGAGGAATTACGATGGCGATACGAGTGTTAATTGCTGATGATCATGCTCTTTTGAGACAGGGTCTAAAAAGAGTATTAAATTTTGAAGATGATATTGAGGTTGTGGGAGAGACAGAGGATGGCCAGGAGACTTTGGCTAGGACTTTGGTGTTACAGCCAGATATTTTGTTGCTTGACCTTAATATGCCTGGACTGAATGGCTTGGATGTAGCCAGCCAGCTTCAAGCAGCCAAGTGTAATACTAAAATTATTGCCCTGACAATTCATGATAATGACAATTATGTATTGGAAATGCTGAAGAATGGTGCTTCTGGTTATCTCCTGAAGGATGTGGAGCCGGATATGCTCATTAAGGCCATTCACATCGTCTATGAGGGTGGCGCCTACATTTATCCGGAGCTGGAGGAGCGAATTTTCGGCAGCCTTTGCGTGGAGGATGATATTAACGAAAAGGCCAAGGAGCTGTGGCGCACCGGTCGCGGTGAACGCCTTACAGCCAGAGAACTGGATGTTCTTTCCTGCATTGCCAAGGGCTTCAGCAATCAGGATATTGCCCAGGCCCTGTTTGTCAGTGAGAAGACAGTTAAGAATCACCTTACCAACATTTTCCGCAAGCTGAATGTTAATGATCGTACTCAGGCCCTTATTTATGTTTTGAAGCATAATATCATGAAACTCGACTAAGTCAACCTATGAGCCATGGCACCGCCTGCTGTGGCTCTTTTAATTTGCCTGTAAGTGGTGTATAATTATAAAGATGAATATGGTTCATTTAATTTCTTTTTGAAGAGGATAAAATGTATCCAATCAATTTGAAGCTTGATAACAGAAAATGTGCCGTGGTGGGCGGCGGTAAGGTGGCCTGCAGAAAGATTGGCAGGCTGTTGGAAAATAACGCCCGGATAACGGTTATATCCCCTGAGGCGGACAGTGAAATTCAAGGCTGGGCCCGGGAGAATAAAATTACATGGAAACAGGAGACTTACAGTAAGGATTTGCTGGAAGGTTTTTTTTGTGTCTTCTGTGCCACGGATAACGGCCATGTGAACCGTCAGGCGGCAATGGATGCCAAGGCCATGGGAATTTTGGTGAATGTGGCCAGTGCGCCGGAGCTTTGCGATTTTACGGTACCCGGTGTGGTAAATCAAGGACGGCTTCAATTTACTGTGTCCAGTGAGGGGGCCAGTCCTGCCTATACCCGTTTGCTCAGACAGGATCTGGAAAAGCGGTATCATCATGGCTTTGGGGAAATGGCGGATTTTATTGAGAGTATCCGTCAGGAGCTTATCCACGAAAAAAAAGAGGAAAAAGCTGCTACCGCCAGTCAACGGCAGAAAATATGGCGTCAGGTGCTGACACCGGAAATAATAGAATTAATTTACAATCAGGATTTGGATAGGGCAAAAGATGAAATCAGGAATGCAATTAATCGCGCTGGGTCTTAACCACAGAACAGCTCCCGTAGAAGTGCGGGAAAAATTCAGCCTGTCCCCGGATATTATCCGGGAGGGGCTAAAAAAACTATATAAATATGAGCATCTCCACGAGGCCGTGGTCCTTTCCACCTGCAATCGCAGTGAGATATATGCAGTGGTGAGCCGGGGATGCAGCAATGCCTTGGCCAGCTTTTGGGGAGATTTAAACAAAACGGAATGCTCCCAGGAGTTCTTCCAGCAATATACCTATAAATACGAGGATGAGGATTGCATAGAGCATTTGCTGCGGGTTACCGCCAGCCTTGATTCCCTGGTAATCGGTGAGGGACAGATTCTCAGCCAGGTGAAGCATGCTTATGCTATTGCCCAGACTGCAGGGGCCACTGGTACTATTTTGAATCTTATGTTCAACAGGGCCATTTCTGCCGGTAAAAGAGTGCGTACGGAAACCAAAATCGCCTTTAATGCGGTATCTGTCAGCTACGCAGCGGTGGAGCTGGCCAAGGGCACCTTTGGAGATTTTTCCAATAGTAGTGTCCTGCTCTTTGGTGCGGGAAAAATGGCGGAACTTACTGCTACCCATCTGATGAGCCACGGTCTGAAGAACCTTTATGTGGCCAATCGTCATATTGAAAGGGCAGAGCAGCTGGCCAACAAGTACGGCGGTAAGGCTGTGGACCTAAATGATGTATTTCAGCTGCTGGACAAGGTGGATATTATCATCACCTCCACCGGTGCTCCTCATTACGTTATTTACAAGCGGGAAATGATCCATGTGATGGCAGCCCGCCAAGGGAAGCCACTGATGCTTATAGATATTGCTGTACCGAGGGATGTGGAACCGGATGTAGGCTGTCTTGCCGGGGTGAAGCTCTATAACATTGATGATTTGGAGGCCGTGGTAGACGACAATATCCACGAGCGTCAGCGTGAGGCCGTCAGGGCCCAGCGTATAATTCAGGAAGAGGTGGACGCTCTTTTGGAGCGGTTTAACTACCTTTCCATGCAGCCTGTTATGGCTCAGCTCACGGACAAGGCTGAATTCATTCGGGAGCGGGAATTGAAGAGAGCCATGCGGAAGCTGCCGGATCTTACAGAGGAAGAATACAAGGTCGTTGATAAAATGACCCATATGATAGTGCGTAAGATGCTTCGGGATCCTATGCGCATGGTTAATAATACAGCGGGCACCTCGCGGGAAAGAGTGCTGAAATTTGCCATCCGCAAGCTGTTTAAGCTGCAGGAGGAATCCATAGATGAGTGACAACAAAAAAGAAAAAATTGTAATTGGTACCCGCAGTAGTCAGTTGGCCCTGTGGCAGGCGGATTACATTGCAGACAGACTGAGAAAGCAGTATCCGGGCCTTGTGGTGGAAAGGGTACTTATGACCACCAAGGGGGATAAAATCCTTGATGCCCCGTTGGCGAAAATCGGTGGCAAAGGACTTTTTACCAAAGAACTGGAAACGGCCATGCTTAATGGTGATATTGATATAGCAGTACACAGCCTGAAGGATATGCCAGTGGAGGTGCCTGAGGGACTGAAAATAACTGCAGTTACCCAGCGTGAGGACCCGGGAGATGTACTGGTAAGTCCTAAATATAAGCTGTTCAGCGAGTTGCCTAAGGGGGCCAAAATCGGTACCTCCAGCCTCAGAAGAAAGGCCCAGCTCCTAAGTGCAAGGCCGGACCTTACCATTTGTGATTTACGGGGAAATGTAAATACCCGTCTGAAAAAGCTGGAGGAGGAAAACTTCGATGGTATAATCCTGGCTGCGGCTGGCTTGAAGCGTCTGGGCTTTGGCAACCGAATTACAGATGTGCTGGACAAGAAGGTTTGTCTCCCGGCAGTGGGCCAGGGGGCTTTGGCTGTGGAGTCAAGAGCTGATGACAAAGAAGTCAATGAACTGGTGGCCTTCCTTAACGATGATGACACACTGACTTGCACCAAGGCCGAGCGTTCCTTCTTAAACCGTGTTCAGGGTGGCTGTCAGGTCCCTGTGGGCGTATACGGCACCATGAATGATGGCGTCCTCAATGTGGAGGGGGTTATAGCCTCTCTTGACGGCAGCAAGGTCTACAGAGACCACATCATGGGCCAGCCAGCTGATGCAGAAGCTATAGGCCAGCAGCTGGCAGACCGCCTTCTGGAAGCCGGCGGACGAACAGTTCTTGCAGAGTTAGGTATAGAACTGTAATAAAGATAAAAGAAGCGGTGAAACTTTTTCGGCTTCATCCCTCCGTCCAAATCATCATGTAATGAGTGTTTAGTCGTCTTCGAAGGCGACATAGTCGCACATACATCTTGCCGTTCAAAGATATAGTGCCCATGATGAGCCTCCGGCAGGTGGACTCCGTTCTTGCAGGCGAAAAAATTCCCCCGCTTTTCATATTAATAGTGTAGTTTATGAGTTGTGATTTGGGCAATTGCTTGAAGCCTTGGGCGATGAGCGTTAAGAAACTATTTTTTGCATACTTACACAGCGAGAAAACATCCATTGTTTGAGCGAAGCGAGTTTGGATTTTTCTTGCTGACTAATTGAAAGCAAAACAATAGTTTTAGCTCTGAGTCCCTTGCTGAAAGCAATGCCCATATCAGAATATAGTATGACATAAGGAGAACAATATGGCAGGAAAAGTATTTCTCGTAGGCGCCGGTCCCGGAGACTATCGCCTCTTAACCATAAAGGCAGTGGATTGCCTTAAAATAGCCGATACCGTTGTATATGACCGCCTGGCAGACCCACGAATCCTTCAGTATGCCCCAAAGGATGCAGAATACATCTATGTGGGCAAGGCCTCCAGCCAGCACACCATGACCCAGGACAAAATATGTCAGCTTCTGGTGGATTTGGCCAAGGAGGGCAAAACCGTAGTACGCCTTAAGGGCGGCGACCCATTTGTATTTGGCCGTGGTGGTGAAGAAGCCCTGCTTCTGAGGGAAAACAATCTGCCATTTGAAGTGGTACCGGGGGTTACTTCCGCCATTTCAGTACCAGCCTATGCGGGCATTCCTGTAACCCACCGTGGCGTAGCAGCATCCTTTTCAGTAATCACCGGCCACGAGGACCCTACCAAGGAAACCTCTGACATTAACTGGCCACAGCTGGCCAAGGCCACTGACACTCTCGTATTCCTCATGGGTGTGGCCAACCTGCCTAAGATTACTTCAAAGCTCATTGAAAACGGCAGACCAGCATCTACACCTATTGCTATTATCCGTTGGGGTACCAAGCTGAAGCAGCAGGTATGGACCAGCACCCTGGATGATGCGGCGGACATGGCCAAGCGGGAGGCCATTAAGCCACCATGTATTTTCCTTGTGGGTGATGTGGTAAATCTGCGGAAGGATTTGGCATGGTTTGATAATGTGGCCATGAAGCCACTTTTTGGAAAGAAAATTCTGGTGACCCGTTCCAGGGCCCAGGCTTCCAAGCTCACCTTCCAGCTGGAGGAGCTGGGGGCAGAGTGCATGGAGGCACCTGCTATTTCCATTAAGGCCCCATCAGATGATTATCAGGCTTTAGACAAGGCTATTGAGAGCCTTGATAAATATAACTGGCTTATCTTCACCTCTGCAAACGGGGTGGATCATTTTTGGCAGCGTCTTCATAAGGCTGGCAAGGATGCCAGAGCAATGGCCAGTGTCAAGCTCTGCGCTATTGGTTCTGCCACAGCAGATGCATTGAAGTGCCATGGCCTTGTGGCTGATGTAATTCCAGACCGCTATCAGGCAGAGGGGATTATTGATGCTCTGAAGGGTGAGATTAAGGCGGGGACCAAGGTGCTTATACCTAGAGCAGCGGAGGCAAGGGAAATCCTTCCCGATACCCTTAGAAAAGCCGAGGCAGAGGTGGATGTGGTTCCAGCCTATGAAACAATTATGGGAGATGGAGATGCTGAGGAAATCAAGAAGGAATTGGCAGCAGGCAACATTGATGCCGTAACCTTTACCAGCTCTTCCACTGTAACCAACTTCCTCAAGCTACTTGAGGGAGATACAGCTCTCCTTAACAAGGTTAAGCTGGGAGCCATCGGTCCAATTACCGCCGAAACCATGAAGAAAAATGGCCTTAATGTAAGTGTGGAGGCCAAGGAATATACCATTGACGGCCTTGTGGAGGCCCTGAAGGAGGCATTTTGATGATTGAGCAGAAGCTGCGCCCTCGTCGTATGCGCATCAGTGAAAATGTTCGTGCCATGGTCAGGGAGACCAATCTCTCTGCCAAGGATTTTGTTTATCCGATGTTTGTTATTCCGGGTGAAAACAAAAAGGAAGAAATTTCCAGTATGCCGGGCTGTTACCGGTATTCTGTGGATTTAGCTGTGAAGCTGGCCAAGGAGATTTATGAGCTGGGTATCCCTTCCGTGGAGGTATTTGGCCTTCCGGAATATAAGGACGAAATTGGCTCCAGCGCCTGGGATATGAATTCCCCGGTTCAGCGGGCTATTAAGGCAATAAAGGAAGCTGTGCCAGAGCTGGTAATTATCGGTGATGTTTGCCTTTGCCAGTACACCAGCCATGGCCATTGTGGTCAGCTTTGCGGTCATTATGTGGATAATGATGCTACATTGAAGCTGCTGCAGAAGGTAGCTGTAAGCCAGGCCCAGGCCGGCGCAGATATTATCGCTCCATCAGATATGATGGACGGTCGCGTGGCAGCCATTCGTGAAGCACTGGATGAAAATGGCTTCATTAACGTATCTATCATGTCCTATGCGGTAAAATACGCTTCCGGCTATTATGGCCCATTCCGTGATGCGGCAGATTCAGCACCACAGTTTGGTGACCGCCGTGCCTATCAGATGGACCCTGCCAACAGCCGTGAGGCCATGAAGGAAGTGGAGCTGGATCTGGCTGAGGGTGCTGATATTATTATGGTGAAGCCTGCTCTTGCCTATATGGATATTATTTCCAAGGTTCGTGACCGCATTAATTTACCAGTGGCCTGCTACAATGTCAGTGGTGAATATGCCATGGTAAAAGCAGCTGCTGCCAATGGCTGGATTGACGAAAAACGCATTGTGCTGGAAACCCTTACCAGCATGAAACGGGCCGGTGCCGATATTATTATTACCTATCATGCAATTGATGCCGCTAAGTGGCTTATGGAAAGGTAAAACATGAGACAAGTAAGGGTGATGATGTGTTGAACAATTAGTCACGGTACGTTAAGAAACTTTTTAGTGCTATACCTTGATTATAGTGGGAAAAATCATTATGTTTGAGCGGAGCGAGTTATGATTTTTGCCGCTATATAAGAGCAATCAAAAGTTTTAGTGCCGGGACGTCGTGAAACGCAGCATTATCCTTACTGTACTGAAAGCAATTATATTTAACAGGAAAGGATTATAATATGCTTAATTTAGAGAAATCTGCCGCTGCTTTTGAGGAGGCCAAGACCTTAATGCCCGGCGGTGTAAACAGCCCTGTGCGCTCCTACAGAAATGTGGATTGCAATCCTCCCTTTATCGAGAGAGCTGAGGGTTCACATATTTACGATATTGACGGCAATGAATATATAGATTATGTGGGCTCCTGGGGCCCAATGGTGGTGGGTCATGCTCATCCACAGGTGGTAAAGGCCTTGCAGGAGGCGGCTACCCGTGGCACCAGCTATGGAGCTCCTACCCTTATTGAAAGCGAGCTGGCCAAGCTGGTAATGGAGGTATATCCTTCCATTGAGGTTATTCGCATGGTTAACTCCGGTACTGAGGCCACCATGAGTGCCTTGCGTCTGGCCCGTGGCTTCACTGGTCGCAACAAGATTTTGAAATTTATCGGCTGCTATCACGGCCATAGTGACAGCCTTTTGGTGAAGGCCGGTTCTGGTCTGGCTACCTTTGGCGTACCAGATAGCCCTGGTGTTACTCCGGGTACTGCCAATGATACCATTACCATTCCATACAACGACTTTGAGGCCTTTACTGAGGTTATGGAAAAGAGCGGCAGTGAGATTGCAGCAGTTATCGTAGAGCCGGTGGCTGGTAATATGGGCTTGGTACTGCCAAAGCCAGGATATCTTGATCTTCTGAGAAAGCTCACCAAGGAAACCGGTTCATTGCTGATTTTCGATGAGGTAATGTGTGGTTTCAGAGCATCCCTGGGCGGCGCCCAGAAGGCCTATGCCGTTAAGCCTGATTTGACCTGTTTGGGTAAGATTATCGGCGGTGGTCTGCCGGTAGCTGCCTACGGCGGTCGCCGTGATATTATGAATCACATAGCTCCGGCTGGTCCTGTATATCAGGCGGGAACCCTTTCCGGGAATCCATTGGCCATGACAGCTGGCTTGGAAACACTGAAGATCATCACTGAGGAACCGGAGCCGGGAGAACCGGACTACAGCCGTGTTCTCACTATCATGACCAAGAAGCTGGTGCTGGGAATTGCCAAGAAGGCAAAGGAAGCCGGCGTAACCCTTCAGGTTCAGCAGGCGGGCTCCATGTTTGGCTTCTTCTTCAATGACAAGGAAGTAGTGGACTATGAGACCTCAGCTGCTTCAAATCAGGAGGCCTTCAAGGTTTGGTTCAAGGCCATGCTGGAGCAGGGCATTTATCTGGCCCCATCCCAGTTTGAAACCCTGTTCATGTCCGGTGCCCACACTGATGAAGACATAGATAAAACCATCGAAGCTGCTGGAGTAGCCCTTAAAAAGGTTGCAGAGTTCTTAAAATAATTATTTCAATAGGGGCATTGCTTTCAGCAAGGGACTCAGGACTAAATCTGTTGTTTTGCTTTTAATTAGTCAGCAAGAAAAATCCAAACTCGCTGCGCTCAAACAGTGGATGTTTTCTCGCTGTGTAAGAATGCAAAAAATAGCTTCTTAACGTCCATCGCCCAACGCTTCAAGCAATTGCCCCTATAGAAAAGCTCTAATCCAATTTTATTCATTTTTTAATCAGATTTAAATAGTAAGATTGTATAAGAAAGGCAGGGTGATTTTGTGTTGAACATTTAGTACCGGTACGTTAAGAAACTTTTTATTGCTATTCCTTGATTATAGTGGTAAAAATCATTTGTTTGAGCGATGCGAAGCTAGTCCTGTAAGGGCGAAGCGAGTTATGATTTTTGCCACTATATAAGAGAAATAAAAAGTTTTAGTGCCGGGACGGCGTGAAACACAGAATTATCCTGCTGTTATTGAAAGCAATCATTATATACATTTTTACCACTGAATGTAGGAGGATTTTGAAATGCTTAAGAAATTATTTAGTATCTTTTTAAGCGGAGTGTTCCTGGTTTCATCTCTGGGCACGGCAGCAGCAGAGGTTCCAAACACCGCCAACGGCAAGCTGGGAGCTGTGGAAACAGTAACCTACGGTCAGGAGCAGACCGGTGCCATCGTGGAACGAATTAAAAAGCTGGAAAAGGATTATGAGTGCAGCAACACCAGCGGTGGTATGATGAACCGCATCAATAACCTGTACGACACCACCTTTGACAATTCTTCCAGCCCATCCCTTATTACCCAGCTCAATGCTCTGGAGTGGACCATTTCCCACAAGGTTAGTGCAGACCCTATCCAGAAGCGCATCAGCGATATGGAGCTGCAGATCAATGGCAAGAATTCCGATGCCTCCATCAAGAAACGCATTGAGGCTTTGGCAACCTTTGCCTTTGGCAGCACCACCATTCCACTGAGCCAGGTGAATGTGCCAGCCAACACCCTAGTAAAGATTTCTCTGGTAACCCCAATTAATGCCAAGGAATTGAAAAAGGGTGATGTTATTAAATTCAAGGCAGCAGAGGATGTTATTGAAAATGATATGCTTATCATAACTGCCGGTGCCTTGGGTGAGGGAGAGGTTACCGAGGTATCCCAGGCTCAGAACTTTGGACGTGATGCCAAGATCAACATTGACTTCAAGGACATGGAGGCCGTAGACGGTACCAAGATTGATATGACCTTGGGCGAGGAAGCCAAGGAAAACATGGAACAGATGGGCATGGCAGCCGGTGCCAGCCTGGCTGGCATGATTATTCTTGGACCTATCGGTATCATTGGCGGTGCTTTTGTAAAGGGCAAGAATATAAATCTACCAGAAGGCACTGAGATGTATCTCCAGACCGAAAAGGATTGCTCAATATATGCTATTCCAACCACCAGTGCCGAGCAGTTTTAATTCATAATTGAAAAGCTAAAACAGTCATAGAGCCTCTTTCGATAAATTATCATTATCGAAAGGGGCTTTCTTGTGTTATATGGTTAAATGGAGTATCATATAGTAGAGTATGTATGCAATTAAGGGCAATTGTGCCCATTTATAGATAGGGGATACATTTGATGAAAAGAAATACCAAGGCACTGCTGTGTGCCGGATTGATGGCTATTAGCTTGGTTTTGCCACAAGTAGCAGACGCATCCAAATATACTGCCAGCACTGATACAAATGCGGATGTACTGGATTATCTGGAAAACAATAAACGCTCCGCCAGGGAAAATGCCATAGCAGACGAGCAGAAGCAGCTGGTACATGATGCTTTTGAAATGCGAAAAAATCTGCGTGACCCATTGGATCCTACCAAAAATGTTCCTGTGGCGATGGAAGGTGACGAGCTTTTCTATGACCAGCGTAATGGTGACTTTTATGCCACGGGTCAGGTAAATATTACATCTCTGGACGCCCAGCGCTTTCAGACCGAAGAGGTCAACGGTAATATACAAAATACTGAAGTCAATGTACCAGGAAAGGGACATATGGTTCAGATGACTCCGGGACAGGCCAAAATTGTTATGGATGGCTATAAAATCCAGTATAACTATGGCAAAAAGACCGGTAGTATGGAAGACGCCAGTGGTAAGATTGACCATGAGTATATCAAGGGCAAGCGCATTGAAATGTATCCAGACAAAATCGTGATTTATGATGGCACTATGACCAAGTGCTCAGCCATAAATCCAGATTATCATACATCAGCCTCTAAAATTGAGGTTTATCCCGGGGATAAGATGATCTGTTATGATCTGAAATTCTGGTTGGGGCATGTGCCGGTTTATTCCACCAAGAAGCGCACCTTTAGATTGGATAAAGAGGATGACCAGACTGACTTACCTAAGGTGGGTTATACCAATGATGATGGCTGGTGGATCAGCAAGGACTTCCGTTATGATTTAGCTAAACAGCTGTATATAGATTCGGAGGTTAAATACACAGGTAAGCATGGCTTCCGCAGCCATGCCGATTTGGTTCACAACAATATGTTGGGTACTTTTAAGGTTTTGTATGGTTACTATGAAAGCTCCAACAATAAATGGGTAAAGAAGGAGCCTTCTTTTACATATTCCAAATCGATTCCTTTGGGGGATTGGCCATTCACCTTGGGGCTTAGCTATGAACGTGGTAAGTGGACTCAGAATGATATCCATAGTATCCACACCTATTATGGAATTTCTTTAAGCCATAATACAATTAATTTAGGTGGCAACCATAAACTGGATTTGAGTACCAGCTATTCCATTACAAATGAATCTGCCGATGATTCCAGTATACGAGGCTTTGGCTATGCAGCCTTGTTGCGCCGTGATGTGGATAAACGATGGTCATACTACACCAGATATAGCTATTCCCAGGCCAATACCAAGAATTCCCTCTTTGATTATGATCTGGACAGTTATTCACGTAAGTTGGCTGCAGGCTTTAGCTATAAGTTTAGTGATCATGATAGAGTAGTGGTTGGTTCCGCTTTTGATATGAATGATAGATCATTGGCGGATATGGATCTTTACTGGTTGCATGACTTCCATTGTCTCCAGTTGATTTCCCGTTATCGTGTTAAGCGTCATCAGATAAATGTAACATTACAGTTCAATCCTTGGTAATTAAGGAGCCGATAATGGATAAGGAAAAATTATTAAATGCTATAGATAAAATCCAGGGCTCAGAGGTTTTGGTAATCGGCGATATGATAGCTGATATCTACCTTGAGGGCACCATTTCCCGCATTTCCCGGGAAGCACCTGTATTGGTTCTGGAGCAGGCTGCTGAAAAGGTGGTGGCCGGTGGTGCGGCAAATGTGGTAAATAACGCGGCAACCCTTGGTGGTTATGTTCACGCCGCAGGCCTATTAGGTGATGACAATGGTGCAAGGGGGCTTACAGAAATCCTTACAGGCCGCGGGGTGGATGTGGCAGGATTTATAAAGGATGCCAGCCGTGATACCATTTCCAAGACCCGGGTTATTGCCGGGGGACGAACTACTGTGAGCCAGCAGATTGTCCGCATTGACAAGGAAACCAAGGAACCCATGTCCTCGGAGCATGAGAATGCTATGTCCCAGTATTTGGCAGAGGTGCTGCCAAAGGTTAAGGGAGTAGTCCTCAGCGATTATGGCAGTGGTACCATTACGGATAAGCTAAAAAAGCAGATTTTTGACTATTGTCATCAGAATGATATTCCTACCATTGTGGATTCACGCTATGATATTCTCCGCTTTAAAACAGTGGTTTTTATTAAGCAAAATGATGCAGAGCTGGCCAGCGCCGTGGGACGCACTCTGAATAATGAGGAGGAGCTTATAGCTGCCGGCAAGGAGCTATTGAAAAAAATGGAAGCCAAGGGAGCTCTTATCACCCGTGGTGAACAGGGTATGACCTTGTTTATGGCTGACGGCAGTGTGGAAAATATTCCTGTTTCCGATAAGAGTGAGGTTTTTGATGTTTCCGGTGCCGGCGATACCTGTGTGGCTACAGTTATATTGGCCTTGGCAGCAGGAGTGGAGCCATTGACAGCAGCGACCTTGTCAAATATAGCCTCCGGGATTGCCGTAAGAAAAATGGGTACTTCCACCGTTAATGCCCAAGAGCTTAGAGATTATATTACTAAACATATGTAAGGGGAACCCCTTGCTTAAAGGTATTTATTATGCTTATAGACGGTTCAAAAATAGAAGATTTTTGTAAGGTCCTGCGGGATGGCGGACAGAAGGTGGTATTTACCAATGGCTGTTTCGATATTCTTCACGCAGGTCATGTAAGATATTTAAAAAAAGCCCGTTCCTTTGGGGATTGCCTGGTGCTGGGACTTAACAGTGATGCCTCTGTAAGGCGCATTAAGGGGCCTAGACGGCCAATAAACTGTCAGGCGGACAGGGCTGAGGTGGCAGATGCCTTGGGGTGCGTAGATTATGTGGTAATTTTCGATGAGCCTACAGCTGAGGAGCTTATTACCAAGGTCCATCCAGATGTTTATGTCAAGGGTGGGGATTATACCTTGGATACCCTGCCGGAGGGACAAATCGTCAAATCCTACGGCGGTGAGGTGGAGCTGGTAACTTTGGTTGAAGGACGTTCCACTACCAATATCATCAATAAAATTCAGGCAGGTGACAGCAATGGCTAATGTAAAAAATGTTCTTGTAGTAAAGCTTAGTGCCATTGGTGATGTGATTCACGCCCTGCCGGTGTCCTACGCCATTAAGGAGACATATCCGGATGCAAAAATTACCTGGGTAGTGGAGCCACCGGCCTACGATTTGTTAAAGGACAACCCATATATAGACAAGATTATTGTATTTGAAAAGAAGAAATTTAAGTCCTTTAAGGGTTTTTTTAAAAACTATGGACCTTTTTCCAAGATAATCAGGGCAGATCGTTATGATGCTTCCCTGGATTTACAGGGCCTCTTTAAATCCGCAGCAATTGTTTGGAATGCCAAGGCCCGTCTTCGTATTGGTACCTGTAACATGCGGGAAATGTCCCATAAGATAAGCCGTCCGGTAGTTGGTCCTAATTCCAATGGTCACATTGTGGAGCGTTATCTGGACGTGGCCAGAGCTTTGGGCTGTAAAGTGGAAAATGTGGTATTTCCCATGGAAATCACAGAGCGTGACCGTATAGGTGCTGAAGGAGTCATGCAGCAGGCGGGAGCACGTATGGAGAATCCTTATGTGGTGCTGGCTGTGGGGGCCAACTGGCCTAATAAGCGGTGGCCGACCAGATACTATGCCCAGCTGTCTGACTGGCTTTATGGTATGAAAATCATTCCGGTTATTATCGGTGGTGGTGTTTTGGACGGTACATTGGCGGCAGATATTGAAGCTGCAGCGGAAATTCCACCAATCAATTTAGTGGGAAAGACCTCATTAAAGCAGCTTGCCTATATTATTCAACAGTCTCAGGCTGTAGTTGGTGGCGATACCGGACCGGTTCATCTCTCTGCAGGCCTTGGAAAACCAACGGTAATGGTTATGGGACCTACTGATGCCAACCGCAATGGTCCTTACGGACAGTTGGAAAATGCCATTGAGGCTAACCGTCCATGTAAATATTGCTGGAAGCGGGCCTGTCCTAAGGGGCTGGAGTGCTTGTCAGTGATTCACCCGGATGAGGTTGAAGCAAAGCTGTTGGCACTGTTAAAAAAAGATAAGTAAAGGTATAAATATAATATCCATGAAAAACTACAACAATATTCTGGTCATTAATCTAATGCATATTGGGGATTTAATGTTGGCTACCCCTGTACTTAGAACCCTGAGAGCCAATTATCCAGCATCCAGGATAACTCTGTTGGCAGATAAAAAGCTGGCCGATCTGGTGGTACATAATAAATGGATTGATGAGTGCTTATTGATAGATAAAAAGGGTGCAGATAATGCATTGCCAGCCTTTATAAAATTCATAAAAAAGGTACGTCAAAAAAATTATGACCTGGTAATAAATCTTCATCGCAACGAAAGGGCGTCAGCCCTGGCGGCCTTCAGTGGGGCCAAGACTATTGTAGGCTACAGCAAGCCCATATTTTCTCTGTTATTTACAAAGGTAATGAACAACCCTTCTGTGGCCCATCATATAGGTTGGGGACCATTTCATCTGTTTCCACCATATAAATATGTACCAGGCTGGGAGCATCAAGTCCATGCCCATTTAAATGTTTTGAAGGAAGCACTTGATATAGAGAAAATCGATGACGGCGGTCTGGAAATGTGGGTGGCTGAGAAGGATACTGTCTCTGCTGATAAAATCTGGCAGGACAGCTTCCCGGAGGATACCAGAGTGGTGGCCTTTAACATAGGTGCCAGCTGGATAACCAAGCGATGGATTGACAGCTATTTTGCCCAATGTGCTGACCAGCTTTTGGATAAGGGGTACGGAGTGGCTTTCTTTGGTGGCCCCATGGATACAGAAATTGTTAATAAGTGCATTTCCCAGATGAAAAATAAGGACAGTGAACTCATAAAAGTATTTACGGGAAAGTTGTCCTTGGCAGAGCTGGCAGCCATGCTGAAAAAATGTGCTCTTATGCTCACTACAGATTCTGGTCCTATGCATGTGGGAGTTTCCCAAAGTGTGCCGGTGGTTACCATGTTTGGTGCCTCTCCAGTACCGGGATTTTATCCATATGATGCCAAGGATGTACTTATAAAGAGTCCTGAACCCTGCCACCCATGTGGCATTCATCAGTGCCCGCATGAGGGAGACAGGAATTTGGCCTGTATGAAGAATATTACAGCAGAAACCGTTATGAAATATGTATGGGAGCTGCTGGAAAAATACGAAGATAAGGCGGGAAATGTGCCAAGAGAGTATGGCGCATATACGTGCCGGGTCGTAGAAGCAACAAAAGCGGAGTAAGGAGGAAGTAATATCATGACCACAAACAAGGATAGATTAAAGGAGTTTGTCACCTCAGGCATGTCCAAGGTGCATATTCTTGTGGTAGGTGATGTAATGCTGGATAAGTATTACTATGGAGAAGTGACCAGAATATCACCGGAGGCCCCTGTGCCAATTACCCGTGTGGTTGACACCAAGGACACCATGGGTGGTGCTGCCAACGTAGCCCATAACCTGGCTCTTCTTGGCTGTAAAACCTCTATTGCCGGTTTTGTGGGTGATGATTACCATTGCCAGACCTTGGTAGATAAGTTTATTTCCCGTGGCATAGACTACAAGGGAATAATTTACCGTGAGGAGCCTACCACCACCAAGCTGCGTGTTATAGGGGGCCATCAGCAGATGCTTCGCCTTGATTTTGAGGATACGGAGCCGGTAAAGCCTCTGTACGCCAACCGCCTCTTGAATTTTGTGGAACAGTCATTGGATGATGTGGATGCAATCATTCTCTCTGATTACGGCAAAGGTGCCTGTACGGATGAGGTTTGTGAAAGTGTCATTGAAATGTGCAACAATGCCAATGTGCCTGTGCTGGTGGATCCCAAGGGACGTGACTGGAACAAATATACAAATGCGGATTTCATTACTCCAAATGTAAAGGAAATTAACGAAATACTGGAAAAGCCTATTAAAAATCGTGATGAAGCTATTAAGCAGGCGGCCACATATATCATGAGCAAATTCAAGATCAAAAATGTACTTGCCACCCGTTCTGAGTGCGGTATGTCCATGGTAACTCCAACGGAGGCCGTTCACATTCCTACAAAGTCCCAGGAGGTATTTGATGTATCCGGTGCCGGTGATACTGTTATAGCCGTATTTGCATTGGGGATCGCAGGAGGTCTGATTCCTCGTGAAGCTGCATACCTTGCAAATCTGGCAGCCAGTGTTGTTGTGGGCAAGCTGGGTACTTACGCTGTTAGCAAGGATGAGCTTGAGGGCGTGCTTTTACAGACTATGACGTCTGAGGAGGATAAATAATAAATGATTATCGTAACAGGTGGTGCCGGATTTATCGGCAGCAATATTGTAAAAGAGCTTAATCGTCAGGGGCGTAGTGATATACTTATCGTTGACGATTTAAATAACCGCAAGGAACAGAGTCAGTCCTACCGCAATCTTCGTGGTTTGCAGTTTATCGATTATATGCACAAGGATGACTTCCTCGCGGCTATTCAAAATAAGGAATTTGATGGTGTTGATGTGGATGTGGTATTCCATGAGGGGGCCTGCTCCGACACCATGGAATACGATGTCAACTACATGATGAAGGCCAACTACGAGTATTCCAAGTCAGTGCTTCATTTCTGCATGGAGCATCGGATTCCATTCCTCTACGCCTCCTCTGCTTCCACATATGGTGCTGGGGAAAACGGCTTCCGTGAGGGAGATGAATGTGAGGATGCCTTGAATCCTTATGCTTATTCCAAGCTGTTGTTTGACCGTTATGTGCGTCAGGTGATGTCCGATACCCAGAGTCAGATTGTGGGCTTGAAGTATTTTAATGTATACGGTCCCCAGGAGCATCACAAGGGTAATATGGCCTCCATTTTCTATCAGCTGTATCATCAGGTGAAGAAGGATGGCGTATGTCGTCTTTTTGAAGGCTGGGGCAAGTTCAGTGATGGTACCGATGTGCCAAATGGTGGTCAGAAGCGTGATTTCATTTATGTAAAGGATGTTGTAAAGGTAAATCTTTGGTTCTGGCAGCATAAGGGGCCAAGCGGTATTTATAACTGTGGCACCGGTAAGGCACATACCTACAATGAGGTGGCCGATAGTGTTATCAAGGCACTGGGCAAAGGTAAAATTGAGTACCGTGATTTTCCGGAGGTGTTAAAGGGTAAGTATCAGAACTATACTCAGTCCGATACCACCAAGCTGCTGGAGGCTGGCTACGACCAGGGCTTCTATGATATGTATGAGGCCGTAAAGGAATATTGTGACTTCCTTGATGCCGGCGGCTACTTTAAATACGGCAAATAGGTATTTTTATGAACAAGGCAGTTTTTTTTGATCGTGATGGTACCCTAAATGAAGAGGTTCATTACCTTCATAAAATTGAAGACTTTAAATGGATAGAGGGCGCCATAGACGCCATAAAGTATTGTAATGACAATGGTTATCTGGCCATTGTCATTACTAATCAGAGCGGAGTTGCCAGAGGCTATTACCCGGAAAGTGACATTATGAAGCTCTATGATTGGATGAACGCTGATTTGGCAAAGCATGGAGCCCATCTTGACGGCATTTATTATTGTCCTCACCATCCTGCGGGGAAGGTGAATGAATACGCCATAGAGTGCGATTGTCGTAAGCCAAAGCCGGGAATGCTCTTTAAGGCTCAGAAAGACCATAATATTGACCTAAAATCCTCTTATCTTATAGGCGACGGTGCCAGAGATGTGGAATGTGCGGCGGTTGCTGGGGTAAAAGGAATACACTATGATGGGGGTAATTTATACTATTCCCTTGTTGGTAGTATCAAATAAGTTTTAATGAGAAGGATGTAGTTTAAATGTCAGATTTGGCGGTTATTATTTTGACGAAAAATGAAGAAGCAAATATTGAAGACTGTATCAAAAGTGCATTATTTGCCGACGAAATAATAGTTATAGATTCCGGTAGTACTGATAATACACAGGCTAAAGCTGAAGCTTTAGGAGCCAAATTTGTGGTACATCCTATGGGAGATGAAGGGTTTGCGGGACAGCGAAATTATGCTTTGACCCAGACAAATGCCAAATGGGTGTTCTACCTTGATGCAGATGAACGACTGACCAATGAGGCTGCTGATGAAATAAGGGAAATAGTTCAGTCCGATAGAATTGGTGTATACCGTATTAAAAGGATGAATGTTTTATTTGGTAAGCTGATGAAATACGGTGCTCATGCCCCAGATTGGTGTGTCCGCCTTTATCCACGAGATGAGGTGCATTGGGTAGGTGTTGTTCATGAGCGGGGAGAAACAACGTTGTCCCAGCATGACCTTAAGGGGGTAATGCATCATCACACCTATAACGAATGGAATAGCTATTTCCGTAAGCTAGGTCAGTACACTGACATGATGGCTGCAAGAATGCATCAGGATGGCAAGAAAGCTGGTATGGGGGACTTAACACTTCGTCCTATATATGCCTTTATCAGGGCTTATATAATAAAGAGGGGATTTCTGGATGGGGAAATGGGTATAGTATTTTCCCTATTGCACGGTTATTATACATTTTTGAAGTATTTAAAGCTTAGGTATTTCTATATAGGAAAAGGGGAACAGCAATAATGAAGGTTGCTATACTGGAAACAGTAAAGGCCAGCGCCGGCTTTGAATTGGAATTTGATAGAATTATTATTGAGGCTTTACAAGAGGCGGGCCATGAGCCGGTAATGATGATGCCGGCGGGTACTGTGCTGGACCAAAATTTTGATGTACCTAAATATGAGCTGTCTGGTGGGAGTATTATTTCCTATGATGGTGTCAAAGGTTTAAAAAAGATATGGTATTCATATTTACGGGAAACTCGTCGTGTAAAATGGTTTGATTCAGCGCTTGAGGTGGCAGAAAAGGAAGGTATAGATGCAATTTTGCTTACTACTGCAACCTATCGTTATTTGCGTTCTCTAAAAAAAAGTAAGCTGCGTTGTGGTAAAGTGCCAGTTTATTTTATTTTTTTAGGTGTTAATCCTAGCGAAAAGCCGAAATTCTTAAAGAAGGCCCAGGAATGTCTACCATATAAAAATATTCATTTGTGCGTCACTACACTTAGGGATGATTTCGGTAGTGAAAGACCAGAAAATGTTAAGCTGATAAAACCACCAGTAATGATTCCATCAGCTTGTAAGCCTCAATCATCTGGGGATGTATTACGCATCGGGTTCTTTGGACATTACCGCAAGGGGGAAAAGAATATTGACTGGCTTCTTGACTCAATTTCGGGGGCACAGTTCAAAATACCTGTGAAATTCATTATTCAGCTGGCACCCACTACAGAAGAAGACCGTCAGGAGGTTGAGAGGATAGTAGATGGTTGGAAAAAAAACAGCCGTGTGGAGTTTATTACACACAAGCTGTTGAAGGATGACTGGTACAATGCTATTCAGTCTGTGGACGTGGTATATTTGCCGTACACAGCCGAAAGATACCTCTATAACTGGAGTGCTATTTATTTTACGGCCATTGGTGCCAAAAAGCCTGTTTTGACCACTAGAACCTTAAATCCTGAGGTCATGGAAAAATACTCCATTGGAGAATACATTGATACTACTGATTATGAAATATTCCGCAATCAGTTGGAAGAATTTATAAATAATTACGAAACAAACAAGGCAAATTATAATAATGCATTAGAAAAGGCTAATCAGGAATATAGCAAGTCTTCCTTTATTCGTAGTCTGTTTTAAATTGCCTTTTTACTTCCTGTTATTGAACAGGCCAAGGAGAAGAGTTGATATGAATGAGTGATAATAAGCTTCAAAGCTATACTGCTTTGGGGAAGCAGATATATGATACCAGCAAGGGCAGGGAAAAACGCCGATACTATGTATTTTTGTTGCGTTCCCTTAAGTATAGAAAAAAATTGAATGACCTTCAGCGCTATTTTACCTCCACGCCCCTTTTGACAGAAATACAGAGGTTGTATCCGTTTGTTTATGAGCAGCCTACCAGGGCCTTTTTCTACAATAAATCCACATTTGATGAACGAATAGAGATTGTCAAGGAACATTTTGATTACTTGCTTGGCAAGCTTAAAGCAGAGGTTATTCGGGACATTTACACGAAAAAAAATCTCCCTATATGGCAAGGAGAAGATATAGATGGTCAACATTTTGGGGCGTATTTGTACTATGAGGATGGTCATCGCAAGGAAGGTATGATGTCTGTAGTATTGCGGCTGGATGTAAGAGCATTATATCTGATTGTTTTTTGGATTGCCAAGGACAAAAATGGTAAATGGGCTATGTGGATTGGGGCTATGCAAGGTCCCAATATGGATGATGCCAAGGATGTAGTTAAGAAAATAACTAATCGGTGTCATCGATACCGTACCAAGAACCTTATCTTATATGTAGCTCAGGCTGTGGCAAGAAATTTAGGGTTGGAAAAGATATATGCAGTAACTAACTTTGGTTATTATGCCAACAATCATGTGCGGATGGACCGCAAGCTGAAAACTTCTTTCAGTGACTTTTGGCAAGAGGCTGGTGGACATCCTACCGATGATGAGCGTTTTGATGAATTGCCGTTGGTAGAACCACGGAAAACTATGGAAGAGGTTCCCACCAGAAAACGTGCTGTTTACAGAAGGCGGTTTGAGTTTTTGGATAATATAGATGCTTCAATAGCATCGGCTATGAAAGACATGCGTCTTGAAGATAATTAAGCATGTTGCAATATTCTAAAGGAGGAATATATGCGAATTTTATTGGCAAATTTTTCCAAAATGGTAGGGGATACCGGTGGTGCTGCTAAGGTACATTGCAATTTCGCCAATGTTATGCAGCAACGAGGCCATGATGTGTCCATGGTATATAGTGATGATAATCAGGGGGAATGCTTCTTTCCTGTTAATAAAGAGGTTCGTCAATATAATATAAATTATTATAATGGCCACAGCTATACCTTTCCTTTAAGATATAGGATTCGCCGTGAGGTACTGCGGGTTTTCAGCAGGAAGCTGGCTTCTTCCGTCAATGATGATTTTACCAAGGATTACCTGTTGGATAATGTGAAATCAATTCTGGATAAGGAAAATCCGGATATTATTATTGCCTTTCAGCCAGCAGCGGCCAAGGTATATATACAGGATATCAAGACAGATATACCAATTATTCTCATGTGTCATGGAGAGGCTGAGGACTGGTTCCGCAGTTATCCCGATAAGCAGGTTCAGGCCATAAAGGATTGTGATGTGGTTCAGGTGTTGATGCCATCATTCAAGGAAGCAGTCACAAAGCGTTATCCAAATACAAAAACAGTGGTTATTGGAAATGTGGTACCACAGTTTGCAAAGGAGGAAATAGCAAAACATGTAGGGCACCATAAAATTATCTTTATTGGTCGTTTGGCTCGTAACCACAAGCGTCCTCATTTATTGCTTGAGGCGTTTATTCCCTTGGCTTCCAAATACCCCGATTGGGATGTGGAAATCTGGGGCAAGGAGCATAGTCGTGGCTATGCTGAGGAAATGCAGTCCAAGATAGATGGGGCAGATTTGCAAGATCGCGTAAAAATTATGGGTACAACCCATGACGTGGAGTCTGTCCTAAGACAAGGAGATATTTTTGTATTCCCAAGTGCCTATGAGGGATTTGGACTTACTATTGCTGAAGGCATGAGCGTGGGCTTGCCGGCTGTAGCCTATGCCAACTGCCCGGCTGTAAATGAATTGGTTCATGACGGTGTAGATGGTTTCTTGGTTGAAGATGGTGTGGAGCCATTGCAAGAAAAGATGGAGCTGTTAATGTCAGATATGGACCTTCGTGTAAAAATGGGTACTGCAGCTCATGAAGCCATGAAGGAATACAGTGACGATAAAATTTGGGACACCTGGGAAAAGCTAATTCAAGAAACGGCACATAAATGAAATGACCGAAAAGGATTACATGATGAGCGACTTTATCTTTAAAAAACACAAAATATTATTTTTAAATATTTGTGAAAATATGGACACGTATCCTCAAATGCGTTGTGCCTCTCTTTATAAAGATATAAATGGTTGGGAGAAGAAAAAATTTAAATTTGCAGAACATGTTAGTGGAAGTGACATGAGTAAATGGTATGGTGAATGGAAAAAACACATAAATGAGTATGATACGGTTTTTATAGGAGATGGCGGTAGAGGCCCAGATATAGTAGCCTACTTAAACAAAGTTAATCCTAATATTAGGGTAATCTTATATTATTTGGATACGATTTTTCCAGGACATCGGTGTGAACCCTGCAATTATAAAGGTTTGAATTGTGAAATGTATACATTTGATAAGGAAAATGCAAAAAAGTATGGCATACCGTTTAAACATTTCTATTATCCATATATGTCATTGAATAATGCCAGCCAGATGGAGAATGTTAATGCTTCTATTAGTGATAACGATGTAAATGACATTTTTTTTGTTGGTCAAGATAAGGATAGATTAGCCTATTTACTTCAACTAAAGGAAAATTTTATTGAAATGGGTTTGTCGTGCGATTTTCATATAAAGCGTGACCCACACAGTATGTATTGGCCATGGAATAAAAAACATACCTTTAAGGATGGTATCTCATATGATGATGTTATTGGTCGAATAAAAGGTTGCCGTGCCATTTTAGATATCGTACAAGAAGGGCAACATGGGATTACGTGGCGTCCTATGGAGGCTATGTGCTTTGGGAAAAAGTTGATTACTAATTTTACTGATATTATTAATTATCCTTTTTATAATCCTGAAAATATATTTGTATTGGGCACAAGAGAAATCAATGAACTTCCATCATTCGTGTCCAAGCCTCTAGTTAAAGTGGATAAGTCTATTATGGATGAATATGTTTTTGAAAATTGGTTGGAATCTTTCTTTACTGAATAATATTATTATTAAAATATGTGTCTTATAACTAAAAGGCGCTGGCCCGGTATTCCGAGTCAGCGCCAGTTTTTTACGGTTAACTTATTTTGTTGCTTTATTCAAACACAGGTCTTTTCACTACCTTATGTCCGGTGATGATTTCCTTACGTTTGCAGTGTGGGCATTCGTTTTCAATAATGCCTGTATAGCCGCAGACAGGGTCACGGTCAACAGGGTGGTTAATGGAGAAATAGCCCATGTTGGCATCGTGCATGGCACGAACCAGAGCCTTGAAGGCCTTCACATTCTTGGAAGGGTCTCCGTTTATCTCCACATAGGCAATGTGGCCAGCATTTTCCAGCTCATGGTATGGTGCTTCAATGCGGATTTTGTCCAAAGCTTTAATGTCGTAGTATACAGGCACATGGGAGCTGTTGGTCATATAATCTCTGTCGGTAACCCCGGCAATTTTGCCGAATTTCTTGCGGTTTGCCCGCTGGAACTGACCGGCAGTGGACTCGGCAGGAGTACCAAAGCAGGTCCAGTTCATGCTTTCTGACTTGGTATATTCATCTGTCTTCTGACGGATATGGCCCACGATTTCCAGACCCAGCTTCTGAGCCTCCTCAGATTCGCCGTGGTGCTTGCCAATGAGAGCTACCAGACACTCAGCCAAACCGCAGAAGCCAATGGAATAGGAAGCATGCTTCAATACTTCCTCAATGGAGTCCGTATTCTTCAGCTTGTCACTGTCCATCCAGATACCCTGTCCCATAAGGAACGGATAGTTATAGACGTGCTTATGCTTAATGGTCTGCAGTCTGAACAGGAGATAGTCGTGGCTGATCTGAATGTATTTATCCAAGAGGCACCAGAATTTGTCCATATTTCTGTCAGCCTCCAGAGCCAGCATTGGCAGATTAATGGTGGTAAAGGAGAAGTTTCCTCTGCTGCCCACCTCGCTAGGACCATTTACGTTGCCAATGGTACGGGTACGACAGCCCATGGTGGCAATTACGCTGTTGTAGTTGCCAGGCTTGTAGTATTGGAGGTTATATGGGGCGTCCACATTTACGAAGTTAGGGAACAATCTCTTGGCAGAGGTCTTGCAGGCCTGCTGGAAAAGATCATAGTTAGGATCCCCGGGATTGTAATTTACCCCTGCCTTAAGCTGGAACACGGAAATAGGGAAAATGGCAGTTTCACCATTACCCAGACCGCTCATAATGGCGTTCATAACCTCCCGCATGGCAAGGCGCCCCTCAGGAGAGGTATCCATACCATAGTTAATGGAGCTGAATGGTACCTGGGCACCGGCCCTAGAATGGAGGGTGTTGAAATTATGGATTAGTGCCTCCATGGCCTGATGGGTTTCCTCGGTGGTATCATCACAGGCCAGACGATAAATATTGGCAGAATCCAGCTTCAAATCCGGGCTGGTCTCCATAATATCTGTAGGCAGCACCTTACTCAGAGCTTCAGTAATGGCCTTAATGTTATCCTCAGTTGCGGTTGGCTCACTATCGGTAAAGGTGCATTGCTCGTAATTCATAGCTTCCATAAATGCCTTACGGAATTCCTTGGCGGCGGTCAGCTTATCCCCACCAAAGCGGTAGAGACAGGCCTTGTAGGCTTCATCAGCTATAGCTTTTTTAAAGGTCTTGCGCACACCCTCAGCCATGGCGTAGTCAAAGGCATTGATGGACTGACCACCAAACATGTCATTTTGGTTGGACTGAATAGCAATGCAGGCCAAAGATGCGTAAGCACGGATGGAATTTGGCTCACGAAGAAAGCCGTGTCCAGTGGAAAAACCACCATGGAATAGCTTCAACAAATCAATCTGGCAGCAGTTCAGTGTGATTAAGGAAAAGTCCTTGTCGTGAATATGGATATAATTTTCCCTGTCAGCCTTGGCAAATTCTTCAGGAAGCATGTAGTTATCTACGAAATGCTTGGCACCTTCGGCACCTAATTTAAGCATAATACCCATGGAGGCATCGGTGTTTATATTGGCATTGTCACGCTTCATGTCCGAATCCACAGCATCAGCGAAGAAAATATCCCGATAGCTGTTCATGAGATGCTTTTGGGCCTCACGGCGGTTGGCATGGCGCTGACGATACATGATATAACGCTTGGCTATCTCATAGTAGTCCTGCTCCATGAGAGTCTTCTCAACAATATCCTGAATATCCTCTACGTTGATATTTTCCCAGTTCTCAATGGCGGACTCCACCTGGTCCACAACCTTCTGAATATCCCTTGTAGACAAGGAGTCATTTACAGCCTTGCTGGCTCCTGCAATGGCGTTGAAAATTTTGGATGAATCGTAGTCCACCACAACGCCGGAGCGCTTAATAACGTGCTTTAACTTCATTTATTACACTTCCTTAATTTCAAAAAAACTATCCTATATAGGATATACCAAACAACAATGAATAACAATTCTTGATTTTTTACCGTGTTTGTGCTAGACATTCGTGGTACAATAGAATAGAATGTATAGGCTGACCATAATAGCTTTTTATTACTATTTTAAGATACATA
>NZ_JAZTZI010000152.1:0-1263 GCF_045637405.1 Anaerovibrio sp. | reverse complement strand
TTATAAGGGTTACGCACACAGACAAAGCCATCTTTAAGCCTGTTGGCAAACCAGTCAGCGTAAAATGCCGGGATATCTGTACGCTGTCCTGTATTTATAATCATCCCCCATCACCACCTTCCCAAATACCCAATTAAATACATATTATCTAATTATTTTGGGCGATTTGTTCCTTATCAAACTTCCGGGCAAAGATAATCCACACTATAGCTATATATATCATAAACTGTCCTATAGTGGTGGCGCAATCGAAAAAACCGGCTCCCCGAAATACCACATCCCTGATAAACTTAAATTCCCAAGTCAGCGGGAAAATCTGATTGAACCAATGCACCCACTCTGGCATCAAGGTCATGGGCACGCCGTATCCGCCAAAGATAAAGCCCCCTGGCACAAACAAGATCATTCGGCTGGAGGCCGCCCCGGGATTAGCTGCCCCCCAGCCCATTATCAGGGAAATCATCCCCAAGGTGATAATGTAAATGGCCTGAACGAAAAAGTATAATAATATACTTCCGGAAAAATTAATATCTCCCCAAAACCGCAGAACCACAAGACCTATGAAGTTGGCAATTAGCCAACAACCGCAATAGGGTAGCAGTCGCTGCAGCAAATCATAGGCTGTACCTAATTTCAAATGCAGGGCCATTTTCCCTTCCTGCCGCAGCCGGGGTACCATCCCCAAGGTGGCAAAGGCAAAAAACATACTGGAAAAGAAAATCAAAAAACCAATAACTTCACCATTGCTGGCGGAATCACTGGGATTGAACAAACTGCGGGACACCAGCTTGGTACCTCCCTGTATGGTATCTCCGGTACCCAAGGATGGATTATTCACATCCGCCACAATTTCATTTAAGGCTTCCCGTACACCACTGAGGGCTGATGAGCTGGTATTGTCGTAAAATACACCAATATCCACCGCCTCACCATTATAGTGGTTTTTCTCCATGCCCTGTGGAAAATACACCACCGCATAAGCCTTGTCCCGATACATGAGCTCATTGGGCTCCACTGGGGTATTGATAACCGCCTTAACGGCAATTAACTGGGAATTATTCAAATCATTGATTATTTCCCGGCTATAATGGGAATTATCCAAATCTATAACCATTATTGGAGTATCCTTGGCATAGTTTAGTCCCAGCATGACGCTAAAAATGACCGTTATTACCAAAGATACCATAATGGAAACCTTCTCATAGGGCATTCCCTGACCGGACAGCAGGGTCTTTAATTCGTCACGAAAGGCCTTCATCTAAG
>NZ_JAZTZI010000151.1:0-21006 GCF_045637405.1 Anaerovibrio sp. | reverse complement strand
TGTTATAATTTAGTTACTGCTTACCTCTATACTCCAGCAGTAGGAGAAGGTGAAATATGAGACACATATCATTATTGGAATCCGTCGCTGCAAGTATAGTCGCCTACTATATTTGCAAATGGCTGGCCAGATTCTTCCGCTAAGCAGTCAGCCGAAGACTGAGCACGGTCTATAAACGTGCGAGAACCCCTGAGATGGAAGTGTACCAGACCTCATCACAGGGGTTCTTTTTTTGGTGAAATAAAAACACATATCATTAAAACACCATTTGCCTTACAGTTATTATATACTACAGTATTTTTTTTGACAAGATTCCCTTACCGGAAGTTATTAGATCTTTGTGAGCGGATAATTATTTTATGAAATTATTTTGATTCGTCCCTGTATTTTATTGTACTCAGGTGTAATCTTGCCATGTAAGCGCTCTTTGATGTAATTCTGCAGACAATAACTGTCTGTAATTCCAAGTTCATCGGCGGCAATAAAAGCATTTTCAGCTGTCAAACCACTGTAAGTGTCACCGCCTTCTTTAATGAAGCCATTGACCACGATTTTGTATTCGGCATCAGGGTCAAAGGCCTTTCCGCCTACAGAATTTATAGTAACACGGCTTCCGGGAGCTGCAGGTGCATAATACATGGAACGGGGATACTGAGGCCCCTTTTGGTATGGAACTGTTAAATTCAAGGTATATTCAATGCCGGAAACCTGTGGGAAGCCACCCATTGCATCAGGAGTATTCTGGGTGGAAGCCTCAAGAAGCTCCAACAGCTTGGAGCCTTTTATGGTAACAACCCACAGCTGGTTATCAAATGGGAATACAGATTGAATATCCTTAACCTTAATCTTTCCTGCATTAAAGCCTGTTCTAATGGCTCCACCATTTACAATACAGCCATCGGCCTTGTTAGCCTGACCTAAAATCTGATTTGACTGCCATAATATGGCATCTGAGCAAAAATCACCCATGGCCGCTTCCTGAGTCCTCAATCCAGGCATAATTTCTCCACTCATATCATTAACTGCTTCTCCAACAGGTGTTGACAAGTGTAAATCCATATTATAGGAGGCATTATTCACCAGCTTCTCCACATTCTTGTCAGTCCTTGTATACTCTCCCAGATTTATCAGTTTTTCCTGCCATTTGCCATCCTCATAAACAATACAACCAAGATGCTCGGTGTGCGAACCAGTTTCTACCTGTAATGCATTGCCAACAATATTATTTTTTACTAAGTGATCGTGACCATCAATGAATATATCAATGCCATTTACATTTGCAAGAACATCCTCGGAACGACTGCCCATGCAGCCATCTTTACTGCCCAAATGCCCCAACGCAATAATGAGATCGCATTTTTCGGCAATTAATTTGCTAACATACATCTGGGTGCTGGCCATAAGCATTTTTCCTTCAAGAAAATTCAAGGTTGCGACATTTTCAGGAAGGGAACTGGTCTTTGTTTCCGGAGTGGTTAAACCAATAATACCGATTTTACCATACTCCTTTTCCAAAACAATATATGGCTTTACAAAGGTATTTTCAGTGTTATTGTCGATTATATTGGATGAAATAAACGGGAATTTAGCTTCCTTCATGCGTTCTTCCAATACACCAAGGCCGTAATCGAATTCATGGTTACCAATAGTTGCAGCATCATAGCCTATGGCATTCATAAATTTAATACAGGACTGGCCCTTGTCAAATTTCGCCAAAACATTACCCTGAATAATATCTCCGGCATCCAGCATTATAACCTTATAGCCCTTTGCTTCCATGTCCTTTTTTATTTGGGAAATAACAGGCATACCGATATGCTTGTCATCTCCCATGACAAAGCCATGGGTATCATTGGTGTGCAGAATCATTACCTTGCTGAAATCGGCCGCAAATACCGTCTGGCAAAGCAATAAAAATACTACCAGAAAGGTGTACAACGAACGTTTAAAAATGTCGTAGCCCTTTTGATTCATTGTTGTCATCCCCCTAAAAAATAAATTGACTCACTTTATACGGCTATTTTGGCCTCCCCTACCACTTCGCCCTTGGCATTTCTAATAGTTCCGTCATGATGGTAGGTTCTGATGACCTTGTCCTCCCCGCTTACAAGCACTGTGTCCCCATCAGAATTTTGCTTAAATCTTCCCATCAAATGACCTTCACCGTCCAGTATGGTACCTGAAGCCTTGGTGAAGATAAGCTCGTTGCCGTCCTCCAGAAGAATACGGTCCGTATCTGTGGACTCATCATAAAAAATCTCAGATATCTCCTCTCCTTTTTCATTTTTTATAGTTGTATGGTTTTTCTCGTCCTCCATAATGGTCTGAATGCCACCATTAAAGAGGGTCTGGAAACCTGCTTTGCCTTCATATTTTTCAGCACCAACATAGATTCCCCGCACTGCAAGTGTCGCCATTGAGGATTCAATGGCCGGTGAAAAAGCCGCTGCATTTTCCACAAACCAGCTTCCTATATCCACATTAGCTACGTCCATAATTGTGGTGACCTGACTAGGCATTTCTACAGTTGGCACATGAATAGTATTGTTCACTCCATCGATTCCGGCAACGCCGTCGGTGCCGTCTGCCAAGGAACCGGAGAACAAGGTATCCCCTGCAAGGTCAATTTTGAGGAATGGCAATACTATAGCCATAACCACCAACGGGGTTAAGCCAATTACGTAGAATGCCCTGTCTGTAGTATAACCGTGCTTATACAGCCAGCCCAAAAGTCTGTGGAAGAAAAAGGCCAGAAACAGCGGCAAAATATATGAACCCACATGAATAGCTTCCTTGATAAAACCAGTGGTGGCATTTACAGCATCCACCCCCTGCTGACCAAAGGTTTCCACAGCAGTTTCGCCACCGGCATTAAAGAAATCCACAACTCTAATGGTAGCCTGAACCACTACTGTTTCGTAAAAGAAGGAATTAAAAATTACAACCAGCAGATATATTCCATAGGCGTACAGACCAACGCTTAATGCCCGCCAGTTATCTATGACAAAGGTGATACGCATAAGGAAGAATATCAGTGCCAGACAGGCCACTGCAAAGCCTAATGGCGGAAATATGGCCGTCAGGATAAAGACAGCCAGCATAATAAGTATTGATTTTTTCAACACGTGCATAGCCGTCATGGCAAAGAATACAAAGCTCAGAACCAAGCCCAAAAGGGCTGAGTTGGTATCCAGGGTAAAGCCCAAAGAAAGCCACCATACCAGTAAAAACAGATAATGCTTCAGTGTAAAGGTCCCCTTACCGTCTCCACTATTTTCCATGTCAGTTCACCCCACATTTTATATAAAAAAACTTTCCCCAAATATAATTATAACGCAGTTACTCATATTTTTCCCACAAAAAAGAAAATAGAATAACTGCGTTATGTTTTTACGCAAATATAAATTGCCAAGCTTTATGAAGATGCTTTCTTAAGAAATCCAACCCCACTTCTTCATAATCAGGGTCACAGTAGCATCTGTTAAGTACGTTGATAGTCGGAAAGGTAAGAACCCTGGCAACGTAATCAACGTCAATGTCTGCATCCGGCTTTCTCAGCTTCATCAGACGCTCCACCAGATTGCGGGTATGCTTCTCAGGCAGCTCATAGCATTTTTCAATGTACATGAGACGGGCCCGTTCATTGCGGAACTGCTCAATAGTCAACAGCTTTTTAATGCTCTTTAAAATTTCATCATGCAAAATATTTTCAGCGAATGGCATTAAATAATTGACAAAGCTATCCTCATCCATTTGTTCAATATCAATGTCATCCAGATCTGCCACAGAAAGGCTATGCTCTTCATAGAGCTCAACTACCCAATCACTGATGGCCTCTACGATTTCTTTTTTTCCGCTGAAATGCTTATACAGGGAAGGCGGAGTTACCTTCACAGCAGCTGCAATCATTTCAACACCTACAGCTTCATATCCATACTCTGAAAATAATCTCAGAGACTCCTTTAATATTCTTTGTTTAGTATCTGTACGTCTTATGATAATCAAACCCCTTCTGTAATAACCATAAAAACAAACTTGCTTATCCAGATTCCACTTTACATTATAATGAGAAAAGTAAATTATTACAAGTTAAAGTAATATTTTTCCTTATAAAAACTAATCTGGTTTAGCGTTATGCTTATTTTATTTAGTCATATCAACGATGATAAAATTTTTAGAAGGTATTTTGATTCTGCAACATACATTATATTTATAATTGTCATCCAATTCAGGATGAGAAAAAATAAATCCCGGAATAACAGAGGCACTTCCATAGAAAAGACTTTCCATATCTGCCTGGGTTGCCTTGGCATAGCTTTCCAGCCTGGTCCACTTATCTGCCGTCATATTATATTCATCCAAATACTCTGCCAGCTCTTTTGTATTTTCCTCCACGTCACAGCCGATTTCCGCACCAATGGGACCATCAGCTATGGCAATGGCACACATAGCCCTGTCCCCGGAATAAGCAAGACTGAAGCCCAGTTCAGGATGCTTGGAATAAAATGGCTTACCGCTATTATTAAATTGCAGCTCCAGCTCCTGTTCATTGTAGCCGGCCTCATTTAAGGCCCTGGACAATAGCACACCAGCCGCCAAAATTGCCTGTTTGTCCCGCTGTTCTTCAGCTTTGTCTATTTTTTCTCTTCTGTATGCGTTGGCATTATCATAGAAAAGCTGAAACAGACCCTTGTCCTGTAACTTGGAGCTGTCAGCAATATATACCTTTACATTTATGTTATGAACCGTATCTGTCATGAACATTTCCCCCTAAAAAATCTCCTGATAGACTCTTGAGCGAATCCATCAGGAGATTAAATTTTGAATTATTTTTGTACCAGTTTATGTACCTTGGTATCAGATTAAATCTTAAACTTGGTTACATAATTCTGGAGAGACTGGGACAGCTCTGCCAAGGAATTACTTGCTCTGGCAATTTCATCCATCATGGCAGCCTGCTCCTCAGTGGAAGCACTTACACCCTGAGCCTCATCTGCAGAACGATTACCCAGCTGAACCACATTGTCCATGATACCTCTGATATCGTTGCAAACGACACCAGTCTTTTCGATGGCCTTAAGGGATACATCAATCTGGGAATTCATGTTGGTAATAAGCTCGGAAATCTGATCAAAGGCAGCTCCAGCTTCAGAAACAATCTTTGTACCTTCCTGTACACCCTCATTATTTTCCTTCATGGCCTGAACAGCCTTGATGGTATCAGACTGGATAGTAGTAATCATGTCGGAAATACTCTTGGCAGCAATCTCAGACTGCTCTGCCAGCTTTCTTACCTCCTCAGCTACTACGGCAAAGCCACGACCTGCTTCACCGGCACGGGCGGCCTCAATTGCAGCATTAAGTGCCAACAGATTGGTTTGACTGGCAATATTGGAAATGGTCTCAATAACCTGAACGATACTAGCAGAACGTTCACCAAGGGCTTCAACAATAACGGAGGAAGCATCTATCTGCTTGGACATATTGTGCATGGTATCAATTGCCTTTCGAACGGTAATCTGGCCGTTGGCAACACCCTTAAGACTGTCATTGGCAGCTTCCTTCATATCATTGGAGTAATTTGTAAGGTCAGTCATATCATTATTCATGTCGCTAACCTTATAATGGGTATTTTCCAGCTCTCTAACCTGATCCTGGTTATTTTCAGCCATCTTAACTGCACTATTGGCAACGACACGGATACTCTCACCGGTCTGGTTGGCAGTCGCTGTAAGCTCTTGGCTGGCTGCAGCTACCTGCTCTGCTGAGTGGGCTATGTTGGACATCAATGTTCTGATAGCGTTCTTCATGCTATTGGTATCATGTGCCAACAGGGCTATTTCGTCACTGCCCTCGATATGGAGATCCGGAATACTGAGGTCTCCATTTGCCACATTCTCCAGAGCTCTCTGAACAGACTTAAGAGGACTTAAGGTATGACGAACAGCGAAGGTAACAACCACACCCATAATTAGGATAAGAATAATAGTTGCAATAGCCATACTTGTGATAAAAGCATTTGCCATTGTATCAAGGTCAGTTGCCGGTACACCTACAAACAGCATACCAATAATCTTATTGCTGGAATCTTTAATTGGCTGATAGCTTACGTAATAGTCTTTGCCAACTACCTGTGTTACCATGTTTACGGTTTCACCCTTAACAAGCACTCTGTCAGCTACCTCAGCAGAGCACTTGGTGCCTGTAGCACGGGAACCGTCTTCTTTTTTTACTGTAGTCGATACACGGGTATCTCCCTGGAAAATGGTAATGGCATCGCCTGTTTCTTCGCTCAAACGATCAATATGGTCAGTTTTGCCATTTAAAAGAGCATCGCCCTTGTACAGCTGACCGTTCTTAATATTCCAGGAGCCGTTATACAGGCCGTCAATTACTTCACGCAAGTAAAACCCATCATTTAATGCTTTGCTTGTCAGAGCTCTATCAAATCCCGATATAGCATTCCGATATCCTAGAAATGCCGTCACCAGACAAACAGCTATAACACAGATACTAAAAAATAAAATTGCTTTTTTTTGCATATTCATTTTTTTAACACCCCTTTATTTTTATAATTCCCCCTCAACATTTGTCCAAGTTTTTGACCATAAATGGCTATTACCATCCTAATTATAGGTAAATATTTCTACACAATAACTAAATATCCTTCTTTTTTTTTAAAATAATAAATATTACACCACAAATTTTCTATAGTGTTTTAATATACGCTTTTTCAATCCCAAAAGGCTTTTAACTTATTTATACACTCCTGCATATCCACCGGTATTGGTGCTTTAACCTCTACCAGCTGACCTGTAACAGGATGCTGAAATTGAATAGCAGAAGCATGCAGGGCCTGACGATTAATCAGCCGTGACGGAGTACCATACATTTTATCACCAAGTACAGGGTGCCCCACAAAATCCATGTGAACTCTTATCTGATGGGTGCGGCCTGTTTCCAGCCATAGCTCCAACAAGGTGTTGGGACCGACCTCCTCCACCAGCTTAAAATGAGTTACCGCCGGCTGCCCGTTGTCATCGACCCTACGGCGATTTGACATACCGGGAACCTTCCCAATATTTTTTCCGATACAGCCATCTGGATATTCCTCCATAATACCTGTACCCATAACAACAGACTGATAAATACGATGCATGGTATTTGCCTTCAGCTGTGCCTCCAGTTTTGTCTGATACTCCGGCTTCTTGGCAAAGAGCACGCAGCCAGTGGTATCCCGGTCCAGACGATGCAGAGGGCGAATGGTTATGGTCTGTCCCTTTTCCTGAAAATATCCCGCCAGGAAATTGGCCAGAGTAAAGCTGTCAGTTTGGCCTGCCGGGTGTACCAGCATTCCTGCGGGTTTGTTCAGTACAATAACAGCATCGTCCTCATAAAGCACATCCACTGGGCCAATTTGAGGCTTTACTCCATAGGTATCATCGGCAAAGAGGCGGATAGCAACCATATCTCCCCCTTTGATATGCTGCTTAGAATGAACGGGACGTCCATTCAGAAAAACATTCTTGGAACGGAAAAGACGCTGGCGATTGCGGGAGGATACCTTCATAACAGACTTTAGATAGTCCTCCGCTGTCATATCGCCGTATTTGTCAGCCACTATATATTTTTTAAGACTTTTTTGATTTTTCTTCATTAAGGTTACTGTCCTATCATTTTCAGAAATTCAGCTTCATCAATTACAGTAATTCCCAGCTCCTGAGCCTTGGTCAGTTTACTTCCGGCAGCCTCACCGGCCAAAACATAGTCTGTTTTCTTTGAAACACTGCCAGCCGCCTTACCACCATTGGCCTCTATTAATGACTTGGCATCGTTTCGGCTAAGGGTTGGCAGGGTACCGGTTACTACCACAGTTTTACCTGCCAGAATATCGCCGGTGATTCCTGTATCCTCCAACACCATATTGACACCAGCTGCCTTCAGCCTATTCATTATATCAGCATTTACTTTATCAGCAAAATAATCGCAGATGGCCCGGGCACTGATGTCACCAATATCCCGTACTTCCTTTACTGCCTCAAAATCAGCTGCTGCCAAAGCGTCAATACTGCCAAAGTGCAGCATAAGCTCCCTGGCTGCTGCCTTGCCAATACCTGAAATGCCAAAACCGGTCAACAGACGCTGTGGCTCATTGTTTTTGGACTCACTAATGGCTGCCAGCACCTTGTCGGTATTCTTTTCCTTGCCAATAAGACCCTTTTCAATGAGCTCATCCCGATACTTGTCCAGCACAAAAATATCAGCAATATCCTTGATGTAGCCAGCCTCTATAAGTGCCTTGATATTCTGCTCGCCAATACCCTTGATATTCATGGCATCACGGCTTACAAAGTTTATAATATGATTTTCCAGCTGAGCCGGGCAGGAAGGATTGATACATTTTATATCAGAGGTATTTTCCTCGCGAACTGCCTTGGCACCACAAGCAGGACATATATTGCCAATGGTAAATCTGGTGGCTCCCGCAGGACGCTTGGATTTTACCACCTCGCGGACCTTCGGGATAATTTCTCCGGATTTAAACACCTTAATGGTGTCACCGATACAGATATCCAAATCATCAATATAATCCTGATTATGGAGAGTTGCCCGCTCCACCTTGGTACCGCACAACTGTACTGGCTCAAATATAGCCGTAGGAGTAATGCGTCCAGTACGTCCCACTGACAATTCAATTTCTTTCAGGATAGTTTCCTTTTCCTCTGGCGGATATTTATAGGCCACAGCCCAGCGAGGTACCTTAGAGGTAGCTCCCAGCTGTTCTCTCTGGGCCAGACTGTTCAGCTTTACCACTGCACCATCAATGTCATATTCCAAGTCACCACGGGACTCGCCAATGGCATCAATAGCCGCAATAACTTCCTCAGCTGTATGGCACACACGATAGTTATGGATGACCTTGATACCCTGCTTTTTCATAAAGTCATAGGCTTCTGTATGGGTGGCAAACTCAATGCCCTCAGCCGTCTGAAGATTAAACACAAACATGGAGAGATTGCGTTCCTTGGTTATGCGGCTGTCCAGCTGTCGCAGGGTTCCCGCTGCACAATTACGTGGGTTGGCAAAGGTCTTCATTCCCAGCAGCTCCTGGCGTACATTGACCTTCTCAAAGGCTTCACGGCTCATATAAACCTCGCCACGAACCTCAAAATAAGGAACCGTCTCTTTAAGCTTTTGCTTTATATCCTTGATGACCTTGGCATTTTCCGTTACATCCTCACCCTGTACCACACCATCACCTCTGGTAATAGCCTGGGTAAGCTCACCATCACGATAGCGAAGGGCAAGGGAAAGGCCATCAATCTTTTCCTCCACCACAAATTCAGGATTATCCAGCTGCTCCTGCAAGGAAGTCACAAAAGAAATAACCTCCTCCTTGGAGAACACATCCTGTAGGGAAAGCATTGGCACATCATGGGCTACCAAAACGCCAGCCTCACGCTTGGCCATGCCGCCAACCATCTGGGTTGGGGAGGTTTTGGTGATTAATTCTGGATATTCCGCCTCAATTTTTTTCAGCTTCAACATCAGCTGATCAAATTCATAGTCGGAGATTTCCGGTGCATCGTTGTTGTAATAAAGGTTGCTGTGATATTTTATTTCTTTTCTGAGAGCCGTCAGCTCTTTTTTTATGTCTTTAATATCCATTTTAAGCCTTCTTTAAATATTTAAACTTTCTTAATAGGGGCGTATTTCAGTACCAGTCTCTTGACCCCCTGATTCGGAAATGCTATCTGAAGTTCGGTGTTTTCACCGCTGCCACTTATGGATATAACAGTACCAGTACCAAATTTGCTATGTGCCGCCTTATCTCCGGTTTTCCACTCAACACTTGTATTTGGCTTAATTAGTCCGGATGGCCTGTTGGTGGTTGCTGTGGCAGAATTATTGGTGTTGGTAACTATTCGGGCAGGGCCAGTAGCACCTCTAACTGTTTTAAGGGCATCCATGGCAGACATGGACTGACCCTGATGGCCCGCATTGCTGCTGCCTTGGGAGAACCGTGGCATATATGAGCTTCCCTGTCCTCTGTTATTTCCATAAGCACCGAAGCTGTTTCCAAAACTGCTGCCTCCAAAGCTTCTATGGCCTCTGGCAGAAAGCTCCTCCTTGTACTGAGGCGGAATTTCCTCCAGGAAGCGGGATGGGTCATAAACTCTGGTCTGACCGTAAATGGTGCGCATAGATGCGTAGGTCAAAAACAGCTTGCGTTCTGCACGGGTAATACCCACATAGCAGGTACGTCGCTCCTCCTCCAGCTCCTCTGGGCTGTCCAAGGTTCTGGAATGAGGGAACATGCCCTCCTCCATTCCGGCGATAAATACCACCGGGAACTCCAGGCCCTTGGCCGCATGAAGGGTCATCATAGTAACCCTATCAGTGGCCTCAACAGTCTTATCAAGATCAGTAATCAAGGAAATATGCTCGAGGAAATTAAAGAGACCGGTTTCTGTTTCCGTCTTTTCAAAATCCTTGGCTACCCCCACAAATTCCCGGACATTTTCAATTCGGGAGGTATTGTCCTCTCCCTTCTTTTTATCCGCTTTCAGAGCCTCGATATAACCAGTCTGGTCAATAATTTCCTCCATGAGCTGGGAAACTGGCATACCCTCCTGCTTATTCATCAAATCCAGCAATAGCATGGAGAAAGCTCCCAACGGATTCTTTGTCCTGGCAGTGAGGCCTGGAATTTCATTTAAGGTATCCGGGTTGGCAATTATCTCAAAGAGGGAAATCTCCTTTTCGTTGGCATAAGCCAGCAATTTATTAATGGAGGTCTCACCGATACCACGGCGTGGCACATTGATAATACGCTGGAGACTGACAGAATCAAAAGGATTCGACAATACACGCATATAAGCGATAATATCCTTGATTTCCATGCGCTCATAGAATTTCAGACCGCCTACCATGGTATATGGCATCCCCTGACGCATAAAGGCTTCCTCCAGCACTCGGGACTGGGCATTTGTTCTGTAAAGCACTGCCATATCACCATACGGGGTATTAAACAGAGTATTCTGCTTTACGATGTTGTCCAGTATAAATCTGGCCTCGTCCCGTTCATCAGAAGCCAGATATGTGGTGATAGGATCTCCATCAGTATTATCAGTCCACAGCACCTTTTTCTTTCTGTTAGGATTATGCTCAATAACTGCATTGGCAGCTGCCAAAATCTTTTTGGTGGAACGGTAATTCTGCTCCAGCATAATGGTGCGGGCCTCAGGATAATCGCTTTCAAAGTTCAAAATGTTGCGCATATCCGCCCCACGCCAGCCGTAAATTGACTGATCCGCATCACCTACAACGCAGAGGTTGTGATGACCGCCGGCCAGCAGCTTGGTCAGCTGATACTGGGCCCCATTTGTATCCTGATACTCGTCCACCATAATATATCTGAACCGACGCTGATAACGGGTTCTTATTTCCTCGTTTTCCTCCAGTACGGACACAGCAACCAAAAGCAGGTCATCAAAATCGAGAGCATTATTGGAACGGAGCTTGCTCTGATAAAGGGTATAAACCTCGGACACCTTCTGGTCGTAAAATGTACCATTGGTGCGGACATGCTGGGAAAAGGCCTGCGGCCCCATCATCTGATTTTTAGCATTGGAAATAGCCCCCAGAACAGCTCCCGGGGTATACTGCTTGTCATCAAGATTCAGCTCTTTAAGACACTTTTTTACTAAAGACTGGGTATCACTGGCATCATATATAACAAAGCTTTTCTGATATATCCCCGTAGCCTCTATCTCCCGGCGTAAAATCCGGGCACAAAAACTATGAAAGGTGCTGAGCCATATATCCTTTGAACCTGCACCAATCATACGGTCAACACGCTCACGCATTTCAGCTGCTGCCTTATTGGTAAAGGTAATGGCCAAAATGCTATATGGAGATACTCCATGGGCTAAAAGATTTGCAATGCGATGGGTCAGAACTCTGGTTTTTCCGGAGCCCGCTCCCGCCATTATCAAAAGTGGCCCCTCTAGGCACTCCACCGCTTCCCTTTGGGCGGGATTTAATCCACTGAATATATCCAAGGTTATCCTCCTAGTTGTAATTAAAAAAGAAATAACCCCTTCAGGGCCTATTTAGGCAATAGAGCCATGCTGAAGGGGTAAAAAATACTTAGAATTTTGCAGCAGCCTCAGTAAGAGGAGGTACAATCTGCTTTTTACGGGACATTACCCCTGGCAGATGAATGCAATCGCCGGAAGCATCCTGCTTGAAGGCATCTGCAATCAGCTTCTTAGGCTCACCATAGAATACCAGATCAGTAGACTCCTCGATAATATCGGTAACCATAAGCATAATAAGATTATAGCCTTCCTTATCGCAGATATCCTTCATGGCGGCGGTAATATCAGCCTTCATGTTGAGAACCTCAGCAGTATCCATAACGGAAATCTGGCTTACAAGAGCCTTGTAGTTGCCAAAGCTAAATGGCTTGGAGTCAACCTTGGCAATCTCAGCCGGAGTCATATCGCCTACGCCGGCACCAGCCTTCAGCATAGCCATAGCGTACTCATGGAGATCAACCTCAGCAATCTCAGCCAGCTTCTCAGCTGCATCATGGTCTTTATCAGTACATGTTGGAGACTTATAAAGAACAGTATCGGACATAATAGCGGACAACAGCAGGCCTGCAATATCCTTAGGAATGGAAATATTTTTATCCCAGAACATGTTGGCAATAATTGTAGAAGTACAGCCAACTGGCTCAGTGTGAACGAAAATAGGACCAGCAGTGTTCAGACCGCCAAAACGGTGATGGTCAACAATTTCAATAAGCTCTGCTTCAGCAAGACCGTCAATGGCCTGGCCCACCTCATTGTGATCCACCTGGATAACCTTCTGACCGGCCTCAACCTTGGTTGCCAAAATTGGTGCAGCCACATCAAAATAATCAAGCGCGTACTGGGTTTCCTTATTGATTTCACCGCAACGGATGGCAGTTGCATCCTCCCCCATAGCCTGCTTTAAAGCAGCATAGCTGATAGCAGCACAGATGGAATCGGTGTCCGGATTCTTGTGTCCTACAACGTAAATACTCATTTAATAAATTCCTCCTAAATATGTGTATGAAAAGTGTCAAGTTCTCGTTCCTGGCCCAATCTGCTGAAGATTTGCATAATCCAGCTGGCGCATGGCCTCATAAGCTACTATAGCCACCGCATTGGACAGGTTAAGGGAACGGGCACCTTCTATCATTGGAATACGAATACATTTTTCCCAGTTTGCCTTTAAGATAGGCTCGGGAATACCAGCGGTTTCCTTGCCAAACACCAGCATGTCATCCAGCCCAAACTGAGCTTCGGAATGGGCCCGTGGTGCCTTGGTGGAACAATAATGGAAGTTATTGTCTGGATATTTATCCAGCACCTCCTGAAAGTTTTCATGGACGTGAACCTTCACCATATCCCAATAGTCAAGACCAGCCCGCTTTAAGTGTTTATCATCAATTGAAAAGCCCAAAGGCTTCACCAAATGAAGTTCGATACCGGTTGCCGCACAAAGACGTGCTATATTACCGGTGTTGCCGGGAATTTCCGGCTCAATAAGAACAATGTGCATTATACAACCTCAAAAATTAGTCCGCTGTCACCACAGCACCCTTGGATGCAGAGGTGGTGAGCTTGGCATAGCGTGCCAGATAGCCATGCTTGATTTTAGGCTCTGGCTTAACCCATGCAGCCTTACGCTTGGCAAGGGTTTCATCGTCTACACGAAGCTCCAGCTTGCGATTTGGAATATCAATATCAATAATGTCCCCATCCTCTATAAGGGCGATAGGACCGCCTGCCATAGCTTCTGGAGATACATGGCCAATGCAGGCACCACGGCTGGCTCCGGAGAACCGGCCATCTGTAATAAGGCCCACCTTCAGCCCACGGCCCACAATAGCCGCAGTCGGATTCAGCATTTCCTGCATACCAGGACCACCCTTTGGCCCTTCGTAGCGGATAACCACCACATCACCATCGTGAATGTCACCATCCATAATGGCGTTTACAGCATCCTCCTCAGAGCTGTAGCACTTGGCCTTGCCGGAATATACCAGCATATCCTCAGCAACGGCAGAAGCCTTTACAACAGCATTTTCAGGGCAGAGATTGCCGGAGAGAATTGCCAGACCACCCTCTGGACGATAAGGCTGCTCTACAGTCTTTATTACATCTGAACGCAAAATCCTTGCATTGGCAATGCGATCTGCCACAGTGCCGCAAACAGTAAGAGCGTCAGTGTGAATAATCCCTTTCTTGGACAGCTCCTTCATTACTGCAGAAATACCACCAGCCTCGTTTAAATCGACGATATGATGATGTCCGGCAGGACTTAGACAGGCAATATATGGGGTATTGTGACTGATTTCATCAAACTTCTGGGCAGGCAGCTCTATGCCAGCCTCATGGGCTATAGCTGTAAGATGAAGTACAGTATTTGAAGAACCTCCAATACCCATATCCACAGTAATGGCATTTTCAAAGGCCTTTTGGGTTAAAATATCCCGTGGCTTAATGTCTTTCTTTACCAGCTCCAAAATACGCTCACCAGCACGCTTGGCCAAAAGTCTGCGGGCCCCTGTGTAAGCAGCTGGAATAGTACCATTGCCAGGGAGTCCCATACCAAGGGCCTCAGTGAGACAGTTCATAGTATTTGCGGTAAAAAGTCCGGCACAGGAGCCACAGCCAGGGCAAGCCACTGCCTCGATGGCTGTCATATCATCCTCGCTGATTTTACCAGCAGCGAATTCGCCTGCCGCCTCAAAGGACTGGCTGACGCTGATGTCCTTACCATGATATCGGCCTGGAAGCATCGGACCGCCACTTACAACAATACAAGGAATATTCAGACGGGCGGCTGCCATAATCATACCTGGAACTACCTTATCGCAGTTTGGTATTAAAACCAATCCATCAAAGCCGGTGGCCATAGCTACTGCCTCAATTGAGTCAGCAATCAGCTCACGGCTGGCAAGTGAGTATTTCATGCCTGTATGTCCCATGGCAATACCATCGCAAACTCCGATTGCAGGGAACTCCATAGGAGTTCCGCCAGCTGCGGCAACTCCCAGCTTGGCTGCTTCAGCAATCTCTTTTAGATGAATATGTCCTGGAATTACTTCATTAAAGGAATTGCAGATACCAATCAATGGCTTTTTCAAATCCTCTGGGCCAAAGCCCATGGCATTAAACAGTGATCTGTGGGCACAACGGGTTGCGCCTTTTTTTACAACATCTGATCTCATAATACACACCTGCCTAACTATATGATTGTCACGTGCTTACTAAGTCACACTTTTACATTCTATCATATTTGCCGCTTCTTTAAAACTGTATAAAGGAGCATTTTTAAAGCGTTACGATGCAGATGATAACCTCCAATTTGCTATTGCTGGCTGGAGAAGACGGATAACTTTCTTTCTGGACATATTTGTTCCCAGAGGAATTATATTTCCATTACCCTTGCCAAAGGCTGCTTCTCCACTTTCCAAAGCCCCTTTACCATAACATGACAGGGTTGCCTGATATGTTTCCAGGTCGTGAATTTTCAAAAAAAGCATATCCATCTTTTGGCTGTTAAAATTCTGCTGAATCCATTTGCCCAATCTTTTTTCCATTTCTTCTCTCTTGGCAGGTGTTAGTGCCAAAACTGTGGCACAGCCATAGGAAACGCCATCAATATTAAATTCTTTATAATCAGAATAAAAAATATCCTTTTCAGACATATCATTATATGCAGCCAGGTCTTTTTCCATGCTCAGGAAATAAGAATCACAGTCCTTGATGCCAGCCTTCTTTTCCAAAGCAGCCACAGCCTGTCTGTCAAGATCCGTAGTTGTACTGCTCTGCAAATTATCTGTATCTGAAAGAATAGCCGATAACATCATACCAGCCATAGCCCTATCAATAGGTACATTAGCTTCATTATATTCCAGCCAAACAATAGTTGAAGCACACCCCACAGGCAGATTGCGATAATATATAGGGGCAGATGTCCTTATATCACCAATAAGGTTATGATGATCTATAATTTCTAAAATATTAGCTTTATTCATGCCAGGAATAGCTTGAGCAAAGCTGTTATGGTCAATTAAAATAATATTTTTCCCAGCGGCATTATCTAACACTTTTGGCACAGGAACCCCGAAATAATTAAGCGCATAGGCTGATTCCGCATTAATCGGGGACCCAATCCTCGCCTCTGCGTTTATGCCCAGTTGTCGTTTTAGGTTGGCGTAGGCAATCACCGTACACACACTATCAGAATCAGGAGGCTTATGACCTATAACATAAGTTATTCCCGTTCCGTAATTAATCCCTTGCATATAGGCCGGATAATTAATTTCTTTTTGGTTTCCATAGCCCTTTGCCTGTACAAAAATCATTAGTAAACACACCGTTAAGAAAAAACTGCACATTCTGTGGTAAGAAATAATTTTTTTCATAAAATCACCCTTTCTTTGTAAATATTCATAAGTTAATAAACTGCATGACAAGGGTTTGTTTTTTCAAGTTTCGTATTTAGCATATTCTACAAATACGCAAATTATCCTGCCGTTTTCTGGTGGTTATTTTTCATATACAAGCATGAAAATTATTGAATGGAAAAAGGATTTACCTATATTCAGCACGAATATACATTTAACGAAGATGATAAAAGTAACGATTATTGTTGTAACAGTAAATCGCCTTTAGAGGGGACAATACTAAAGGAGGGTATCATTATGAGCAAGAAGGCAGTTCTGGCAGTTGTGTTGGCTTTATTTTTGGGAATTGGCGGCACAGTGGCCTATTTCTACCTCAATTCACTTTACGTGGCCAATACGGCCCCTATTGTTCCAGCGGCCACTACTCAACAGCCAGCAGGAACAGTTCCACCGGCTGGCAATACCACCATACCTGCAGCAACTCAGACTCAGGTACCGGCTGCAGGTGGTGTGCAGATTCAGCCTTCAGCCGCAGCAACCTTAACTGATGATCAGTTGGTGCTGGGGCAGATTTCCTATGGTGCGTCAATTGATGCTGTACGTCAACGCCATGGTGAGCCTCACGAGATTGACCGTGATGATGGAATGATTAAATATGAATATAAAAACGTGTTTGATTTGTATGTAGTAAATGGAATAGTACAGCGCATTAAGGTAGACGATTTAAATGGTCTTGGTACTTTAAAAGGTATAAAGGTTGGTTCATCTGTGGACGACGTAATAGCGGCTTATGGACAGCCTAATGCCGTAGTAGGTGATCACATTATATATCATTCTGCAAATAACCCGGCAGTAGGATTGAATTTTGAGCTGGAATTAAATCATGTAGAAAAAATAGAATGTGGTATGTTGCACTAAGGAGGGTTTCGCATGAAAAAGAAGATGATAGCATTAGTAGCCGGTCTTACTATGGCAGCCTCAGCAGTTTGCTGTGCCATGATTTCTCCCGAGGGAATAGCGATTTCTGGTGTGGCTCCCGGTTCTTCTGTGGCTGATGCCACAGCAAAGCTGGGTAATCCTCAGTATGCCGGGGATAAGATTTATTTCACCAATGGAGTCGTTATTGAGCGTTCAGATTACAATCCAAACCTGGTGGAGGAAATCGAGACCTATACAGCCGGAAATGCCACCCCGGGAGGAGTGGCGGTAGGAATGCCGGAATCGTCAATTACTGCTACATATGGGGCTCCTGATAAAATTGACAGAGATTATGATGATACGGAATATACCTATTACAGTACAGATTATTTTAAAAAGCTGGAATTCAAGGTTGTGGGCGGCAATATTGTAAAAATAAAATGCAAGCTTCGCGATTAAATTGTATTAGTGGAAGAAAATAAAATTATCCCCCAAGGGCTTTATGATTGGAAGCCTTTGGGGGATTTTAAATAACAGTATCAGAAGAAATACTTCAGTTCACATAAGAAACCACGGTAGTTTTCCATCTGTTCGCCAGGACCGGTTTCATCAGGCAGCTTTTGTCCGTGGAAGTAGCGGGCACTGCCCAGAAGATTAGGAGCAAATACATATTCCCCTCCTATTTCGAAACCGCGTTTGCCATGAATGGCAATATCATAGGTAGGAGCCATTACAGCGTAATGACCCATTTGACGATAGGCTAGGAAAAGACCAAAGGAACCAGGCTGGGAAAGCTTTGCTCCCTTGTAATCCAGTTCAATATTGTAAGCTCTTTTGGTATTGTGGTTTACCGGCTCATCAGCCTTTCCTGACTCATGCTCTGCTGTAGGATCATTGGTCCAGGAAAAGGCTCCATGTAACCGAAGGTTTTTGTCAAACTTATAGCCAAGGGACAATTCATAAATATTTATGGCCGTAGCACCACATTCTTCATATGTTTTATCATTGTTGACCCAACGGTGATACCCCACCCCCCAGGTAAAACGATCATGGCGGTTATTGTATAATTCCAGCCCCAGATAATTGCCGTAGGAAATAGAGGAATCATTGGCGTAAACCTTTGATAAATCATTTATGGCATCAAAGCGCTTGTTTTTGCCGGCTGTTACGGTAATATTAACCTTGTTGGTCACTGTAACCTGACCACCAGCCAAATGATAATCATACATCATACCTTCATCAATGATGGTTTTATATGGAATGATGCCTCCCTTTAGTTGTACATTATTATCATCATATTGTACATAGAAATGCTTGAAGCCGGTGCTTGGAATTACATTTTGTCCATCTGTCAGATAATTTCCTGGTGTTACAAAATTTCCTGTATCAAAGTTAAAGTTGGCTTCTGCCCGCAGCTTAGCAGACCAGTTTTTATCGAATATCATATAAGGATTTAATTGAAGGGTAGCATAATGGGCATCATTCCGGACACTATTTCCCTCATCGGCATGCCACTGTGCCTGGGACCGTATCTGCACCTTATTGGCAAATAATACCTTGTCGGTATATTTCTTGTTTATACCAAGCTGTTTTAATTCATCAGCAAATTCAACCATCAGGTGTTCAGCCAAAAATTTATCCTGCCCCTGAATATTTTGTTCAGGCAGCTTGGTTAACAGCTGGGCCATTGCCTCCCGGGAAATAGGATTTTTCCTAAAACTATCATCCAAATCCTGTATATAACCATCTAAAGCCAGCTGCTGAACGGCATCGATGGCCCAATGATTGCTGGGGATTTCTGATGCAGGCGAAGCCATGGCGTTTCCACAAAGCAGTGGAAGTGCCATGGCAACAGAAACAGCCGTTAATTTCTTTTTCATACAAACTCCTCCCTCATAGCTACAATCCTGATATTACAAAATTAGCATATATTATACTGTAATTCAATATCAATTTTGAATATTGTTAATAATTTTGATTTTTTTTATTAAAAAAGGATGCTCTCCCTTCTATGCGGGATAGCATCCTTTTTCCATTTATTTTTTAGCCTTCTGCCATTTTCATTTTATTCTACCACAATTTCATTATTTGTTGCACTCTTCCGACGAATGTTCAGTTCCAACGGCTTCATGTCAAGGAATTTTCCTCTTCGAATGATTAATCCAGGCTCTGTAAATGTTCTTACATCAAAGGTATATTGACCATGGGTGCTGGTTACACGCTCACGCATCATATCCGTTACGCTAAGATTATCACCATAGAGCTTGCCATAATTTCTGTCAGCATCAATGAGAACTGCACCATTGGTTCTGACCTTTCCATCGGTATAAAGCTGGAAGGACCGTTCCTTATCATCGGCCATATTCAAATTGTTCCAGTAAACCAGCTGCTCACCATCTCTGGTTGGTGTACGTCCAAAGACAGCCAAATTCGTCTGGTCATTGTCCAAATAAATCTTGTCCCCTGCCAGTACGTCATCAGCTTTGAAGTCGCCTGCATCTACATGGACATAACCACGGTTAGACCAGAGGGACGACATCTGAGTTCCGGTATTGGAGTTCAGGCTGTCAACGGTGATTTCCTGAGCAATGTATTTCTTATCCCCCGCTCCGGTAGCAGAGAACCTGAAGGTGGCTGTACCATCCTTCTTGGTCATGGAGCCAACGGTTATATAGTTACCCGTCAGGCTGACATCTGGTGCATCAGTACCGTTGGCATCAGCCAAAACTTCACCCAAATAGGACAGGTCTGAATTATTTTCCATCCACACTGTGACTCTCTTGCCTTCTACACGATTTAATACGAGGTCACCGTTCTCCATTGCTATATTGACTTCATTTTCGGACTTAACCTCATCACCCGGGAAGAAAATCCTGCCTTTACCGGTTACCGCTGCTGTCACATCACGCTCTGCATGGATTCGGTCAGTGACCAGTATATCATCGTTCAAGGCACCGAGATTAACATCCCTGCCAGCTTCCACCATACCGTTTTGGTCAATTATAATTGTATGCTGATCCTTGTCATACTGATCAGAACCGGCAAACAACGTAACATCCCCCGTTTCGGCAGAGGTCTTGCCATGAATTGTGACAATTCCCAGTGCAGTGCCGACTGTAGCATCCTGTTTTGCGGTGACAGTCTTAACATCAGGGCCATTATCGCCAATTAAGATATTGCCCTTATCAGTTGTAATAGCAAGATTTTGTCCTGCTGTTACAGCCTTTTCCACTGTGATATTGCCTTCGCCGGTGGTCATTTTTATATTTCCATCATTCGAGGTGACGGTATATCCCACTGTGATATCACCTTTATCGGTGGAAATGCTCACGTCATTGGTAACAGCTACATCCGTTCCAAAAGCGGCATTGCCTTGGCCGGCAATATTAACCGTAAGGTCTTTCTGAGCCTGAATATCATCTACAATCAGGATATCGCCGTTACGGCCGTTCAGGGTGATACCACCGCCGGAAACCAGTGCACCATCGGAAGCGATAATGAAGTTTCCATTTTCAGCTCCTGGTTCATAGGTATCTTTTCCAGCGGTCATGGTAATATCACCACTTGTTGTGGATGTCTCACCCAGAATACTGATGGTTCCAAGACCGGTTGCAACAGTGATGTTATTTTCC
>NZ_JAZTZI010000150.1:0-1402 GCF_045637405.1 Anaerovibrio sp. | reverse complement strand
GTACCCGCACCAGCCAAGGTTAATCAGGCTATTGTAGATATTTTGCAGGAAATGGATTCCTGTGCCCTTCATGGCTATACTGTGGCCCCAGGAGATCCAGGGGTTAGGGAGACTATAGCCCAGAGCATTAATCGCCGGTTCGCTACCAACTTTTCCGGCAAAAATCTCTTTATGACCTCCGGAGCAGCGGCGGCTATAACCATTTGCTTTAAGGCCCTTAGTGAGGATGATGGTAGCAGTGAGTTCATTACCTTTGCACCATATTTCCCGGAATATAAATGCTTTGTGGAATCGGTAGGAGCTAAGCTCGATGTAGTGCCGGCCAATACGGAGGATTTTCAGATACAGTTTGATAAATTTGCTGAAATGCTGTCACCAAAGACCAAGGCAGTAATTGTAAATTCGCCTAATAATCCCAGCGGTGTAGTATACTCAGAGGAAACCATCAGTAGATTGACCAAGATACTTACGGAAAAATCCCAGGAATTTGGTCACCCAATATTTATTATTTCCGATGAGCCTTATCGGGAACTGGTTTACGGCAACATAAAGGTTCCGTATATTCCTAAGTATTATGCTAATACTTTGGTGTGCTATTCCTGGAGTAAGTCCCTGTCCTTGCCAGGTGAGCGTATTGGCTACATAGTGGTACCTGATGAAGTAACTGACTTCAACAAGGTTTATGGAGCCATTGCCGGAGCAGGTCGGGTACTGACCCATGTCAATGCTTCATCGCTCTTCCAGCGGGTAGTGGCCCGGTGTGTGGATGAACCGGCTAATATTGCCGCTTACGAAAAGAACGGTAATTTGCTATACGAGGGTCTGAAGGAAGCGGGATTCCAGTGTTTGAAGCCTCAAGGAGCCTTTTACTTGTTCCCTAAGGCCTTGGAAGAGGATGATTATGCTTTTTGTGAAAAGGCCAAGAAATATGATTTGCTGTTGGTACCAGGGGCGGACTTTGGTTGTCCGGGTTATTTCCGGGCAGCATATTGCATTAAGGAGGATACCATCAGACGCTCCATCCCGGCCTTTAAAAAATTAGCGGAAGAGTATCGCTCCTAATCATGAGTACATAGTATGAAAATTTAATCTGTATTATATATTGAAAAACAGCAGTCTGCGTTGAGTCAGACTGCTGTTGAATTTTTGGGGTAGAGGTAACTTGTCATGAATGGTATAATATTAATGTTATGATTAAATAATATATGTCAGAGCACTAAAAGCGTGTGAAAATAATTTGAGGTGTTTTATAGATGATTACGGGTAAGACGAAGGTGTTGGCGGTTATTGGCAATCCGGTGGAGCACTCCTTGTCGCCGGTGTTTCAGAATGCCGGGATCAGGGCAGCGGAGTTGGATTATGTTTATACGGCCTTTCCGGTGAAAGAGGGAAAACTGGGGGA
>NZ_JAZTZI010000149.1:0-1117 GCF_045637405.1 Anaerovibrio sp. | reverse complement strand
GGAACTGGCGGTCTACGGCCTGACAGCAGGTGTAATCCATAAACAGCTGGGCCGGGGGATGTTGCTGTCTTTGCTGGTAGCCATGGTTTGTGGCAGGATTATGGATATTATCCTCCTAATGTTATTCGGGGAGCTGCTGCAAATTGAGGCAGAGCCAGTGGCCTATGTTTTGGCCGGAGTTAGTAGCGGTCTGGCCGGAATAGTTCTCCAGCTGCTATTTATTCCTTTTATTGTAAAACGATTGCAACAGGCATTTTTTTATCATGACCTGTTAAAGTAAATTAGGAGTGAAAGGTAGTTAAAATGAGTAAGAGAAAGATTTTAAGCGGCTTAGTATGCTTGAGTTTATTGACCTCCACGGCTTGGGCGGCCAATGAGGTGGATTTCGGTGATGAATTGGTGACCGTATATGGCGATGAGGCTATCAATACGGAAGCAGATACCATTATTAATATGGAGAAATATACAGGGACAGCCAAGACTTTGCCGGAGCTGTTGCGTGGCGTGGCAGGTGTGCAGGTTCAGTCCCGGTCCTTTGGCGGTGGAGCCGAGGATCTGACCTTGAAGCTGCGGGGCCATGATGCCCGTCGCTTTACTGTGCTAGTGGATGGTGTACCCCAGAAGAATTCCGGGGTAATGGGGGGAAATGCCTTCAATTGGGAGGCAATGCCCTTTGCTTCTATTGAACGAATAGAAATCATTAAGGGTGCCAAATCCCTTAAATATGGCCAGACCAACGGAGGCGTAATCAATATTATTACCAAGCAGCAAACTGGTGGTACTTACAGCCGTTCCATTGGCAGTCATAAGTATCGTCAGGTGGCCTTGGATTATAATTTTACTTCCGGTCTCTTTGATGTGGGGTTAAAATTCCTTAATGAAACCAAGGATGCTGTTCTGCGTAATGCTGATTATGGTAATCGCCAGTATGGTATTAATTTGCGTTATCACGTTAACGCTACAGATATCTTAAAGGTGGATTTTCAGCATATACGTACCAACCGGGGGCTGGTAACGGTCAACAATCCTACCCGGGCCAGTTATAATTCCTATTATCCGGTGACCCTGTTTGCTGATGGGTTCAGCAGTGCCAAAGATAATGAGGCCGGAGACGGCA
>NZ_JAZTZI010000148.1:0-5235 GCF_045637405.1 Anaerovibrio sp. | reverse complement strand
CCAAAGAAATTGAGGAAATCGTTCGGGAGATAACTGGTACAACTTCTGAAGTGACTAAGAGCATGCGTGAGGGATCCCAGCGCTTGACCTCTGTAGAGGAAATGGCGGCAGAATCTTCTGCTGCTATGGGTGAAATGGTAAACAATATCCGTACCATTGAACATGTTGTTAGTTCCCTTAGTGATATGTCCAATAAACAGTGTGCTACCACTGATGAGATGGCCAAGGTTATCGAAAGTATCGGACAGGCTACAGTTGATATTGCCGGTAATACTCAGGAGACCAGCTCTGCAGTGAGCCATCAGCTGGCAAGCTTGGATGAGATCGGTGAATATGCCAAGTCCCTTCTGGCGGTTAGTGATAACCTTCAGAAAGTGGCTGTACAGTTCAAGGATAAGGATGAGATTATCTTTGCAGTAAATCCGTTCACTGCTCCTGAAAAAATCCGTGCCAGCCACATGCCGATTCTTGCTGAGGCAGCCAAGAAGATTGGCATGAAGGCAAGAACCATTATTGTAAACGATTATGAGGCATTGGGTAATGCCCTTAGGAATAATCTGGCTGATGTGGGCTGGTTCTCTCCAGCGGCTTATGTATCTGCCAAGAATACTACCAATATTACTCCATTGGTAACTCCAAAGGTGAACAATGCTACTAATTATACCGGTTATATCATTACCAAGAAGGGCAGCGGCATAAAGACACTTAACGATTTGCAGGGCAAGTCCTTCGGCTTTGTTGATAAGAAGTCTGCTTCCGGCTACGTATATCCTAAGGCAGCTCTTATTGAAAACGGCAAGAATCCAGATACCTTCTTTGGTTCTACCAGATTCCTGGGCAGCCATAACAAGGTAATTGAAGCAGTAATGAATGGTGTAATTGAGGCTGGTGCTACTTATTCTGAGGCATTTGAACAGGCAGGTGCAGCCGCAGCCAGCAATTTGGATATTATCTTTATGACAGATCCTATTCCAAAGGATGCTATCGCAGCCGGTCCTGGTGTAGATCCGGAGGTTGTTAAGCAGCTGACTCAGGCCTTCGAGCACATGAATGACAGCGATGCCGCTGTTGGCAGCATTATGAAGGGTGTTAAGATTAACGGCTTCGTAAAGGCCAAGGATACGGACTATGATGTAGTAAGAAAGGCTGCTGCACATAGCTAATATCTAAAATCTAAAATGAAATTTAAAAGGGATACAACTAAAGCAGTTTGTTGCTTGGGTTGTATCCCTTTTTAGTAGTTATGATGTTTAAAGAATAAATTTAAAGGCTCTGCCAGGGGTTAAATATTTTATCAGTAGTTTCTCATCATTGGACAGGGAAGCCACAATATTTACACGGTGGTCTGGAGGTAAAAATTCCTTGATGATTTGCAGCTCACCCTGGTATCGTCCATAGTTTTCATTATCAAGGGTAACATAGCCGGCATTTCTTGGACCACAATTATCTGGCTTTATGGTAACAGAGGATTCCTTTGTATACCTGCGGCTTTCCTGGGTGCGAATCACATCCCTGGCCTCATCAGGGCGGGTAGTATATGGCATCTTAAGCAGATTAATAATACCTTCATCTACGGTCCAGGGGGCAGGACGAAGGAGTACAGCATCAGTATCGGAAAATCTGCCCAGAAGCTCAATTTCCTTGTCATTTGGCAGGGAATCACCTGCAAAAACAGAGTCGATACCCATGGCCAATAGGTGGCGCAGGGAAAAATCAAAGCTGGTTTTACGGTGCAGCTCCAACGTTGGAAGACCTGCAAAAATTGGTGAACGCGGACGGTGAAAGCTTGGAATAAAGGCGCTTACCTTAATTCCATATTCATGCAGCAATTGAGTCTTTTGGTAAACAAATTCTTCAGAAAGACCTGTATTATCCCTGGGAAAGAAATTATGCATGGCCTCAAGATTTGACATATCAGTGCCGGCTTCTTTCAGCTTTGCCAGAAAATCTCCGGTGATGGTGGAAGCGTTAAGCTGAAGCTTGATGCCCAAGTCATTATTGCTCATGGTGATAATGTCATCAAAGGCAAAACCATCATCAAGCCGTAATGTCTCAATACCGAGCTGGGCAAAATGGTCGAGAGAAAATCCCGCAACCCCTAAAGTTTTAATTGCTCTGGGTGATATATCGGAGATGACATCCATGTTGCATTCTTTGGCAACAGAAAGGATTTCCTTGAGCTCAGCCTTCAATACCTCGGCATCTGCCTCGGGAATGTGCAGAGAAGTAAAAATACGTTTAATACCAGCGTTGGCGGCTTTTTTGATTAATTCAATGTTTTCATCCAGGTGATTATCCAGGCCAAGATAAACAGAAATACCATTACTCATATTATTTCACTTCCTCCTCAGGGTCATCAAAGCCTATAAGCCAAGTGGCAATAAAGCCAGCTATATAGGCAACAATAAGTCCAACAAGATACACAGGGATGTTATTGGTGGTGGCAGCCAGTGGCAACCCGGAAATTCCCATGGCTGAGGCACCTACCATAAATGCAGCCTGAACGGCACCGCCAAAGGCACCACCGATACAGGCACCGATAAAAGGTTTGCCCAAGGGCAGGGTAACACCGTAAATAAGTGGTTCCCCAACCCCCATTATACCAACTGGAAGGGCAGAAAGAATGGTTTTTTTAAGAAAATTATTTTTAGTTTTTATATAAACTGCAATGGAAGCTCCAATTTGTCCGGCACCGGCCATAGCCAGTATTGGAAGGAGAATGGTGACCCCGTATTCAGACAGCAGCTGGGCGTGGATAGGAGTCATGGTCTGGTGTACTCCCAGCATAACCAATGGCAACCATATACCTCCCAGAACAAAGCCGGTAAACATTCCACCGTGCTGAATAGCAGCAGTAGCAGCATTACCAATGAATTCAGCAATCACCTGTCCTATAGGCTGTAACAGGAAAATTGCAGCCAAACCACCGATAAGGAGAACCAAAAGTGGAGTAAGGAACAGACTAAACATTTCAGGGATTACACGTTTCAGATATTTCTCAAGAACAGCTCCGAGAATGGCCACCATGAGAACTGCAATAATACCGCCACGGCCGGGAACTAAATCGGTACCCATAAGATTTATGTTTGCAAGATTAGGATGACAAAGGACGATGGCAAGAATAGCACCCATGGTAGGGGAACCTCCAAATTCCTTGGCGGCATTATGGCCCACCAAAATATTAAGCCCAAAGAAAATGGCATTGCTCATAACCGTAAGGAGCTGAATGATTGGCCAACTGGTTAATTCAGGATTAATTTTAAATGAAATACCTAATATACCGGTGAGAAGACCACAGGCAATAAATCCTGGAATCATAGGAATGAAAATGCTGGCAATACGCTTAGTCATGAGCTTTAACGGTGTAGCATTTTTGGCGCGGATCTGGGCATGTAGTTCCTTGCCATCTCCAATGGCCGGTTTTTGTTTGATTTCATTTGCAGTGGTGTCCTCAGCAGGCACAGGGGCACTGTTTTCCATAATGCTTGCAAATTCACCATATACATTATCAGCACGTCCTGGGCCTAAAATAATTTGAAGCTCATCCTCATTAAGATTAATACCCATAACGCCGTTGATTTTTTTTATGGCGTCAGTATCAGCCTTGTCATAATCATTTAACTTCAGGCGAAGTCTAGTCATGCAGTGAGTGAATGCAGCAATATTTTGTTTTTCTCCAACTAAGGGATATATCTTTTCGGCAATATCTTTATAATCCATTTTGTACCTCACAGAATGATTCTAGTTTATTTATTGTTTAGATTTTTTATGGCCCTGCCAATATAGCCATCTGCTTCCTCAAGAAGTCTTTGGGAATTTTCAATTGTCTCACCGGAAATAATGTGGAAGATTGCCAGCTTTGCTTTTCCTTTGGCATTGCTCAAAGCCTCAATGGCAGTTTCACGATCACAGTCAGTAACTTCCATAACAATACGGGTGGCTCTTTCAGTGAGCTTTTGGTTTGATGCTTTAACATCAATCATTAAATGACCGTAAACCTTGCCTAATTTTATCATGGTACCAGTGGATAACATGTTAAGGACCATTTTTTGGGCAGTTCCGGCTTTTAAGCGGGTGGAGCCCGTAATCACTTCGGGACCAGGCTGAACAACAATGGCATATTCCGCGGCATCTTCCATAGGAGAATTAGGGGAACAGGTCAAGGAAACGGAAGTAGCTCCCAATTTGTTGGCATATTTTAAAGCAGACAAAGTATATGGAGTTCTGCCGGAAGCGGCAATACCTACAAGTACATCTTGGTCATTAAAGCAGTATTCATTAAGATCGCCCCGGGAAAGCTCAGTGGAATCTTCAGCACCCTCTACTGCCTTGAAAATAGCAGGAGTGCCTCCGGCGATTATTCCTATAACAAGCTCCGGGTCGGTGCCAAAGGTTGGAGGGCATTCCACAGCATCCAGAATACCAAGACGCCCGGAAGTTCCGGCACCTATATAAAAAAGACGGCCCCCATTTTTTATTTTCTCAGCAATAATTTCAATTACCTTTCCGATAATGGGAAGAGCGGATTCAATGGCAGCGGCCACTTTTTTGTCTTCGTCATTAATGGTTTTTAGCATATCCAATGTGGACAGTTCATCAATATGTTTAGTGGCAGGATTTGCCTGTTCAGTTGCAATTTGGGATAAGTTAATCATTAAGTATAAATCCTCCATTTTGTACCACAATAGGTACGCAAAGATGTATAAAAGAAGAAAATGTGAACAATGACGTTATAATTATACTCTTTTAGATTAAAAATATGGTAGCAAATTTTAACGATATTTTGGTTAAAAAAGGAAAAATGGAAATAAAGTGTTGACAATGAGAACGAAAACGTGTAGTATAGGACAAGTCGTCACCCAATGCGCAGGAATGGACAGCAGAAGGTGAATACAACAAAATAACTTATTTTTCAAAGCTTGAAAATAATTCCAAAAAAGTTATTGACAAGAAAGAGGAAAAAGGTTATATTATAAAAGCTGACTCACGAAGCAAGAGCTTCTGAGAAAGATTGTACACGAAGTAATTTTTGGTCGTAGCGAGACGCGACGCAGCAAAACGACGAAGACGTACACAAACTGGTACGTCGAGGAGTTTTGCAAGGAGCAACAAAGCTACGGACAAAAAGGACGAGTGTGGTGTTCTTTGAAAACTAAACAATGCAACAAGAATCATGCACACATGATTCAAGCCAGATGATGGTATTACTTCTTCGGAAGTAATAAACATACAAAA
>NZ_JAZTZI010000147.1:0-2116 GCF_045637405.1 Anaerovibrio sp. | reverse complement strand
AGGCCAGTATATTTACCCGTTCCATCAACGGGCGCATTCCCGTAAAATCCTCTGCGCCAGCCGGTTTAACTACTTCATAGCCTTCCTCTACCACCCGGTCGCTGCCATCTATACACAGGACCCGATAGCCCATACTCTTTAAGAATTCCACCACCATATCCCAAGCATCAGGGTAAAGCCAGCGCTTCATAATTCCCGAAGCCTGCACGGCAATACATACATATTTTTCCTGTATTGCTCTAGGTGCCGTAGGATAATAGAGAATATCCGGAGCCATTTCATGTAAACCCAATATCACCTGGGCGGAACGAAATGGGGGCCAATGGCGGGAATCGTCGGGAATTAGATAGGGTGGCAAGTCAAATACGGCTAAACAAAAGGCAGCATAACAATCCTCAGGCATATCTTCCAACACCGCAATATCCGGCATGTATTCCTGACATAGCTCTTTGAAGGGATCCGGTGGCATTAGGCTGACAGTCGCGTTATATTCCTTCTGTAAGGCCACCACATAGGGCAGCACCGAAATTGTATCCCCCATAACACTTTGGGCCATAAAAATACAAATCTTTTGCTGATGGAGATCCATCAGATGCTCAAATACCTTCTCCCCGTCGTGCCATACTTCCACGAACCAATGAACATAGTACTTTTCCAGGGAAATAAGTACCTGCTCCGCTATATCCCCATCAAAGCCCACCATATCCGTGTCAAAATCCGATATTTTAACATGCCAGTTTCCCGCCGGTACTTCCACTCGAACCCCGGCATTGAAGTCAAATTTTAGCCCCTCAACGCCAGTTTCCAGCTTCACATCCCCGGCCGCCTTTTCAAAATATAGCAGCCGATCTATTTGTTCCGGTTCTATGGCATCTTTTCGTATGGAAAAATAAAATAAAGGATACTTATGCATCACGCAACCCCTTTTCCGTCTTCAATAGTTTTCTGCCCTTTAAATCTTCAATTAACCCAGCCGAAGCATTGGCATGTTCTATATAATACTTTTCATCCTCTGTTAAATTTTCATAATCATAATACCAAGGCAAATGACGGGCCATATAATTTCCCGTGGTACGGGCCGCAACATAAATATTATAGTGACGATAATTTCTGTATAGAGCAAAGGTGGTATCCACCGCCCCAAAGTACAACTCTGGTTCTATTTCATGCAAATAAAAGCTTTGCTCCTGGGCCTGGATTTTCTCCGCATCAAAGAAGGTAATATCCTCGGTAATTAACCCCAAGCCCACTTTCTTTAAATAGGGATACTTTCGTAAAATAGCCAACAAATGACGCAAAACATCCTTGAGGCAATGTTCCGAAGGCACCACATCGGAGTCCGTATAAACATAGGGACAGGCAATATTTAGCGTCTCCAAAACTCCACTGTCCCACAACGCTTTATGCCCCATATTTTGTCCCAACAACACCACCTGAACCTGAGGAGCTTTATCCGGCAAACTAGCGTAGTATTTGAGCAATAGTTCATAGCTGGAGGCATTATCCAAAATATATATGCGTCGATACCCAGCCGCCAGCAGCCAATCCACTAGCCGCTGCAAACAGCCTAAGCGGTTAAAGCTATTGATGAAAATGGGAATGTCCCATATATCCAGGTCATCAGCTATGTTCAAGGTGGAGACAAAGGGACTATCCTGAATAAGCCAGTTCTCAGCTCCCTCGCCAACCACTCCTTGGTCCAGCTTCTCATTAACTAGATTGGCATTAAATAACACTTCAGCGAAGCTACTACGGGATTTCAAGGCTTCCAGATAGGCATCCACCGCTCCCTTAATGTCATTTTGTCGTAAAAGTACATTGCCAAGATGATAGTGTCCCATTTCATCCTCGGGACAATATTTTAAATAGGTACGCCAGTCAGTTTGGGCTTTTTCATACTCTTTTAAACCGTAATAAGCCAACCCCCGATAAAAAAACAAATGGGGATAGGAGATAAAAAAAGCTTCCCCATAGCTGGCATAGATTTCCAAATACCGCAAAGCACTGGAATAATCTTGCTGTTGCAGGGACTGTAAAGAAGCCAAAAAATAACGATTGAGTTCCGCACTGTTAATGCTCAAATCCTCTGCATGTATCCCCTGGGCCAGGGCCATGT
>NZ_JAZTZI010000146.1:0-3322 GCF_045637405.1 Anaerovibrio sp. | reverse complement strand
AACTTGCTGCCTTCAGTCTCTGCCCAATGTGGGAGATATGCAAGGTATACAATGATTGCGCCGAGAATACCACCGAGAATCTGAACGATGGAAGTAGCAGCGAACTGATCCCAAGTATAAACACCAGCCAAAGTCTTAGCGATAGTAACGGAAGGGTTGATATCTGCCTGAGGAGCACCGAGAGCAACGGAAGTATAAACACCCATTACTACTGCGAAACACCATCCAGTAGTTGTGCAGATCCAGCCGCCACCGCGACCATAGCACTTAGCCAAAGTCATGTTTGCATTAACACCGCAACCAAATACCATCAGTACCATAGTACCGACGAACTCGCCTAACAAATTATCCATTTTTACATCCCTCTTTCATTAAAATAAATATGAATGAATACTATAATCCATATCTGACACCGGCACCCCTTATGAGCCGGTGCCAGATAATGAATCCACACTTAATCAGCAATTAAGCTGAAACTTTGGAGTAAATATTACTCCTCATCCAGCCAATGCATGGAATGCTTAACAGCCTTCTGCCAGCCCTTGTAGAGCTTGTCAGCCTCAGCCTTATCCATTACAGGCTCGAAGCGAACATCAAGCTTCCAAGCGGACTTCAGGTCTTCCTTGTTTGCCCATACGCCTTCAGCAAGACCAGCGAGGTAAGCTGCACCAAGAGCAGTAGTCTCGATGATCTGAGGACGATCAACAGGAACACCAAGGATATCAGCCTGGAACTGCATCATCAGGTTGTTGGCAACAGCACCACCATCAACCTTCAGGGAAGCCAACTTAATGTTGGAATCAGCTTCCATAGCACCCAGTACATCCCTAGTCTGATAAGCCAGGGACTCAAGAGTTGCACGAACGATATGAGCCTTGGTAGTACCACGGGTAATACCGATAATCATACCACGAGCATTCTGATCCCAATATGGAGCACCAAGACCTACAAATGCAGGAACGAGGTATACACCAGCAGTGTCACGAACCTTCTTAGCAACCCACTCAGAATCTGGAGCGGAATCAACCATGCGAACGCCATCACGGAGCCACTGAATAGCGGAACCTGCTACGAAGATGGAGCCCTCAAGAGCATACTCAACCTTGCCATCAAGACCCCAAGCGATGGTAGTAACCAGGCCGTTCTTGGAATCATAAATATCAGTACCAGTGTTCATGAGCATGAAGCAGCCAGTACCATAGGTGTTCTTAGCCATACCAGGCTCGAAGCAGTTCTGGCCGAACAGTGCGGACTGCTGGTCACCTGCTGCACCGGATACAGGTACGGAAGCACCAAGGATGTTTGGCTCAGTGAAGCCATAACGGCAAGAGGAAGGCTTAACCTCTGGCAGCATCTTAGCTGGAACCTTGAGGTAAGACAGGAGCTGCTCATCCCACTTCAGCTCTTTGATGTTGTACATCAGAGTACGGGAAGCGTTGGAATAGTCAGTAACATGTACTTTGCCACCAGTTAACTTCCAAATTAACCAAGTGTCAATAGTACCGAAGAGTAAGTCGCCTGCTTCAGCACGGGCACGAGTACCCTCTACATGCTCGAGAATCCAAGTAATCTTGGTGCCAGAGAAATAAGCATCAATGGTCAAACCAGTCTTGTTCTTGAATTCCTCAGTCAGGCCCTGCTTCTTCAAATCTTCTGCAATACCAGCAGTCTGGCGGGACTGCCAAACGATTGCATTGTATACAGGACGGCCAGTATTCTTGTCCCATACAACAGTGGTCTCACGCTGATTAGTGATACCAATGGCAGAAATGTCGCTAGCGGACAGGCCACTCTCTTCCAGAGCTTCCTTCATAACAGTAGTCATTGTGCTCCAGATTTCATCAGCATCATGCTCAACCCAACCTGGCTGTGGGAAAATCTGAGTGAATTCCTTCTGGGAAACGCCTACAATTTTGGAGTTCTCATCAAAGATGATAGCTCTGTTACTAGTAGTACCTGCGTCTAACGCCATTACATACTTCTTTGCCATTTTAAAAATCCCCCTTAAAAATATAAAACTATTGCTGGATTCAATAAGGCCTCTCTCAAACCTCATGAACCATATATGAAATGATTCAGGCGGCAAGGGGACTCAGAAGAATCCCCTATTATTATCTCCCTAAATAATAACTGCCTAAACCTTTTCACCAAATTTAGTGACTTACTGCTCGTAAGCCTTTGCCAATACCTGAATTGGATGAGTTGTCTTAGCATTGGTGCCATGCTTAATCTGCTCACGGCAAGTACCGCAATCGCAAACAACCTTATGAGCACCACTTGCATTAATCTTGTCGAACAGCTCGGAGCCAATCTTCATGGAAGTCTCATAGTTTTCCTTGTGGAAACCATAAGAACCGGACATACCACAGCAGCCTGCATCAGCACTGTCGATATTTACTCCAATCTCCTTTAAGAGATCAACAGCTGGCATGCCCATACCCTGCGCACGCAGATGACATGGTGCATGATAAATGAACTTCTTGTCGGAAGAAACATGAACCTTCTTCAGCTCGCCCTTCTCTGCAAGAATAGTAAGGAACTCAAATGCATCGTAAACGTTCTTTGCAGCCTGAGCCATTTCCTCCTGAGCAAAGAGCTCAGTGTACTCTGCCTTCAGCATCAAGGAGCAGGAAGTGCAGCATGCAATTACTGGAATATTCTTTGCAGCATACTCATTGATAATTGCAACATTGTTGTCTGCATGGCTTCTTGCCTCATCCAGATAGCCGCCTACAACCAATGGGGAACCGCAGCACTTGAAGCGATCATCCATCAATACCTTGTAGCCATTAGCGTTCATAACCTTAACGAAAGCAACGCCAACCTCTGGATCATTTACGTCGATAAAGCAGCCAGGGAAGAACAGAACTTCCTTGGTTAGGCCCTCAGGCTGCTTGATTTCTTTATACAGCTCGCGGAAATACTTGGTAGCAAATCTTGGAGACTTACGCTGAGGTGCAATACCCATAGCACCCATCATGCCCATAGCTTCACCGATGGACATACCGAGGTTTGCGCAACTTCTACCAAATGGAATGCTCTTAAGCATATCAGCCATCTGGAAGTTGTGGCTCAGCATCTGGTCAGCCTGAGTGTGCTTTTCAGGATGAGCCTTGTAATACTTGCCGCGCTCCAGCATGTTAAGAGTTGCAACAGATACACCGTTAGGGCAAGTAATATCGCAGTTCTTACAGTTGGAACATAACTTTAAAGAATCCTCATAATCGCTCTGATCAGAGAAATGCATACGGTTATGGGCAGGACCTACGAGTTTTGGTCCTCTATAGTCTGGATTAGCCTTGGTAACTGGGCACACTGAAAT
>NZ_JAZTZI010000145.1:0-19230 GCF_045637405.1 Anaerovibrio sp. | reverse complement strand
GGGGACTGGCACAGCCTCTGTCGCGGATGGTGATAATGACGGTACAGCTGATGATCTGATTTATACCGCAGATACGGGGAGCGAGGCATCTGGAGGGGCGGGCGGTAGCTCTGGTGGTCCTACTGCCCGTGAGCAGACCCACAACACCGTTATAGGTGCAGAGGCCAGTATGGCGGCTCTGTCTGCGGGTAATGATTTCGTGGGTGCTGCCACGGAGGGACTGGCCATGGCGGGAAATGCAGGCGCTGACGGAGTGGCCACTTATGCCAATATGGGTGGCGGTTCCATGAATGTGGAAACCGGTTCTCATGTAAAGACCCATACATGGAATGCTATTTTGGCATTGGGCCATAAGAACGAAAAGAAGCTCTCCACCACAGAATATGGTGCTTTCTTTGAGTACGGCAAGGGTAACTATACCACTTATGCAGAGGGGGATTTGCGGGGAGATGGCAGCTCCAGTTATACTGGAGGCGGTATTTTGGGCAAGTGGCAGAAGAACAACGGCTTTTATGTAGAGGGGAGTCTACGGGCCGGTTCTATCCATGATGATGCCCATAATGTACTTCGTGATGGTGCGGGAAATCCATACAGCTATGATACTGACGCCACCTATTGGGGGGCTCATATAGGCGTTGGCAGGGAAATAAAGCTGAACAAGACGGATGTTTTGGATCTTTATGCAAAATATTTCTATAACCATCGGGGCAGTGTGTCCTTTGATGCCGGTGGCCATTATGATTTGGGAGCTGTTGAGTCCAGCGTTCTTCGTGTTGGTACCCGCTACACTGTAAAGCAGAACGATAATATTAATTACTATGGTGGATTGGCTGTAGAGCATGAATTCTGCGGCCGGGCATCAGGCTTTGCTGATGGTGTGGCCATCCGCGGGGCAGATATCAGCGGCACCAGTGTCCGTGGAGAAATCGGCGCCAAGTTTAAGCCGGATGAAAAGAGCAATGTAACTCTTGATCTGAACCTCAGCGGTTTTGCCGGTAAGAAGGAAGGCCTCACTGGAGGACTTTCTGCGGTATTCCACATTTAACAAATATTCCGTCATTGGTTACATTTTAGTGCTTCATTTCGCGGATGATTTCTTCCTGCTTTTCGATGTGTTCCAGGGCGGCAGCTGTGTCCTCGTCCTTTAAAAGGGCATAGAGCATACGGTAGTGGTGACGAAGGTCATGGCGCAGTACGCGGGTGGTATTGATATCTTTTTTTATAAGGGCCGCCTCATGCTTTAGGGAATTCAGCCGTAGGGTCAGCAGGTCGTTGGCTTCTCCCTTTTTGATGTTGTTATGGAGTTCCTTGTGAAATATGAGAAAAACTATGATTAGCTGACTTAAGGTGAGGGCAACAGCAATAATTAACATGGCAATTTATCCTCCCAGTATATGGTGATACGAGCCCAACCGTTTTTACAGCTGAAATCGGCGTATCCATTGTATTTTTTAAGAAATGTCCTCAGGGATAGCATACCGATACCATGACCGGAGTTGCTGGACTTTGGCAGTCCATCTTCTCCAAGCTTCAGGTTGCCGTGGAAGGTATTGGCAATTTCCAGTACACATTGGGAACCATTGTGCTGTAATATAAGGGTAATCTGGCGCGGCTGCTGTTCCTTGGCGCAGGCCAGCAGGGAATTTTCCAAAAGGTTGGCCAGGAGTACTGACAAATCATTTTCATCGGTTTTCATGTCATTGGGCAGATTAACCTTGGGCATTATTTCTATCCCGGCATTTTTGGAACGGTTCAAATAAATAGATATGGCTGCATTGACTATGGCATTATCGGTATAGGGCAAAATTGCCCCGCTGGAGAGCTTTTCTTCCTGTCGCTCGATATATGCTTTGGCACCTTCAATATCGCCACGATTAATCATCTGTCGCAGTTGCCCATAAATTTCAAGAATGCCCTTTAGTTGCTTTTCTACTTGATTTTTGTTGTCAGCGGCTAAAAGACGGGCCTCCTCAAGATAGAGCAGCTCCTGCTTCATAATACTCTTGTTATGCTGGAGGCGTTTTTGCTCGTAGATTTGTTTGGCTGTACCCATTATGTAGTGATAGGTAAATACGAAGGCAACCGGCAACAGCAGTCTGGCCAGCCGTTCTTCCCATGAATGCCAAAGGGTGCGGTCACTTATCATGGCAACGTAGCCCACAGTCATAATGAATGGCAATATGGCTATGTAAATCCGTACCCTGTGGCGGGTAAAAAGGGAAAAGGTGGGCAAAAGAGTTTTGAAAAAATAGCGGGATAGTGGCAAAAGGAGCAAAAAGAAGATAATATATATACAGGCTTCGGCCTGCAAAACCTCTCCTGCGGCATAATCCATAAAGAAAATGGCCAGTATTACACAGCTGAGACTGTGTATAATAAATGACCACAGCAAGGACATGCTGATGACAAAGATATGATGAAGAAGCTGCCGGGGAATGGCCTTCATCAAAAAATACTGATAGGGAAGCCAACCAAACAAAAGAGCAGTTTTGTAGCCGGCCACCGTTATACCGGTATTGGAAAAAGCAAAGGAATACACACCCACAAAGCCAAGGCTGAGCAGAAAAATGTTTTTCCATAGGCTTGCTTTGGCTGCAGGGGAAAATTGCTCCTCGAAGGAGTAATAGCGCAGGTAAATACCGGCTGTATGGATAAGTGTGATTTGAACAGCAAATAATATTATCATCCACATCCTGTTTGTCACCTCACATAAAAATCCTACGGTTATTATACTATTTTTTGTAATAACTTTGAACGACTTTGAATGAAAGGGGGAACGCTCATGAAAATAGCTATAGCAGATGATTTGGAGAATGATCTGCAGGTGGCAGCCTCCAATATACGGCAATACTTGGAAGCTTCATATCCTGATGTAATAAAAAATTTCGAGTTGGATACGTTTGCCAGTGCTGAGGCGTTGCTGGAAAATTATGCCCCGGGAAAATATGATTTATTGATTTTGGACATTTTTATGGTGGACATGACTGGAATGGAAGCAGCAGAGGCCATCCGTATTTATGATGAACATGTACCAATTGTTTTTTTGACCACTAGTCAGGATTACATATTGGAAGGTTATCGGGTATTTGCGGCGGGGTATCTTTTGAAACCGCTGACAGAGCATCTGGATGAGTTCTCCCATACCATGGACCATGTAATGCCATCACTGGTGGAGGCAGAACGCTGCCTTTTTGCAGCAGTGAATGGTGAGATGACGGAAATCCCCCTCAAAAATATTTTGTACGTGGATATAAATAGCAAACACAAATTGACAATACATTTACTGGGTGCGTTTTTTGAAACTACTATGGGGTATAATCAGTGTCAGGAATTACTGCTGGAGCAGAAAAACTTTTTGGAGTGTCACCATAGGATTATTATTAATATGGATTATATAAAACGTATGGATGCGGATGAATTTATTATGAAGGATGATTCCAGAATTCCCATAAGCAATCGGAAGAAAAAAGAAGCCAAGGCTGCTTATATGAGATATTTGGTGCATCGTTGAATAAGATATATGCAATTTTAAGGCAGTGATACTATGCTGTACGGCATTTGTTCCTGCCTTATTTTAATGGTATAAAACATTTTGACAAATAGCTTAAATAAGGTAATATATAAAGTAGGGGATTTATACGAAATTTCATTACATGATGGTGATAATATGGAACATGATGTAAGACAATTTGATGGGGAAAAAACCGGTGATGCCGGTGAAATAATAAAGCAGTTATCTTTTTTGAATACCCAGGATGGCCTCCAGCAATGTATGGACGATGAAGAATTTTATCTGGACATTGTCAGCACATTTGTGGAGGATAATGTTTTGGACGATATGCAGACTTGTTATTTAGGAAATGACTGGGGCGGATATAGGGTCAAGGTTCATGCCCTGAAAAGCTCCTCTGCGTATATCGGTGCGGAAGAACTGCGGGCAAAAGCGAAACGCATGGAGGATGCAGCCAAGCAGGAGGATGTGGAATATATCAACATTAACCACCATCATTTGGTGACCATGTACGAGGATTTGCTGAGAAACATCACTGCAGTTTTGCCAAAGCGCATAAATTTGGAGGCCAGTTCCCAGATAAAGCAGTTTACGATTTTTGTGGTGGATGACAGCCGTCTTAATCGTCAGGTGGTAGTTGAGGTTCTTTCAAGTACATATAATATTAGGGAAGCTAGCTCTGGTCAGGAGTTTTTTCAGCAGCTGGATGAAGGAATTCTGCCTGATTTGGTACTTTTGGATGTGCATATGCCCCGTGAAAACGGCCACGATATTATCAGAAGACTGAAGGCAGATGAAAGGTATGTCCACATTCCCGTGGTGTTTATGACCCATGATAATGATTTGTCCACTGAGCTGCAGGGCTTTAGGGAAGGGGCTGTGGATTTTATTACAAAGCCTCTTAATCCAGCACTGCTGATGGCGAGAATAAGCCGGATTTTGGATTTGTATTATTTGCAGTCAAAGCTTCAGGAGGAAATTCAGATCAGAACCCAGGCCATTTTGGACAAAACCCAGCAAATGACAATTATGTTTGAGCAGATTATCCAGGCCCTGGCCAATACTATTGATGCCAAGGATAAATACACAAAGGGCCATTCTGATAGGGTTTCAAAATATAGTGTAATGATCGGAAAACAGCTGGGATATCCGGAGATGCAGCTGTTGCACTTAAAATATGCGGCACTTCTTCACGATATAGGTAAGATAGGTATTCCAGATGGGATTATTAATAAAACAGGTCCTTTAACGGATGAGGAATTTGAGACAGTGAAGATTCATCCTGTTATTGGCGGCGATATATTAAAGACTATCACTTCAGTTAAGGATATTTATGATGGCGCCATGTACCATCATGAGCATTATGATGGCAGTGGGTATCCGGAGGGATTGAGCGGCAAAGAAATTCCGGAAATAGCCAGGATTATCAATGTGGCGGATTCCTATGATGCCATGACCTCGCGTCGTTCATACAGGGGAATGCTTACACAGGAAGATGTCAAATGTGAGCTGGAAAAGGGACTAGGAACTCAGTTTGATCCTATAATAGGCAGTATTATGCTGCAAATAATTGATGATGACTTTGGATTTACGCTACATGAATAGAAGGGAGATCTTTTCATGAAGAAAATATTGGTTGTAGATGATAATGTAGTTAATCTAAAATTTGTGGACAAAATGCTCAAGTCAAATGAGGAATATAAGCCTGTGCTGGTTCCGAGCGGCAGCAAGGCTCTTCAGTTTTTGTCGAAAAATGTTCCGGATCTGATTTTGCTGGATATTCTCATGCCGGAAATGGATGGCTATCAGGTGCTGGAGGAAATCAGAAAAATGCCGGAAGTGGCAGATGTTCCGGTGTTGTTTTTGACAGCTGAAGAGGATGAGGGCCTGCAGGAGAGAATAAAGGAAGTCGGGGCACAGGGCTTTTTACTGAAGCCGTTTAAGCAGGAGGCTTTGCTTAATCTGGTAGGTCAGTACTTGGCATAGGGGGTAACGGGATGCAGGATAATGAAGCGACATTGAAATCACTGCAGATTGAGCTGAAACGTGCAAATCGTGAGATAAAGCGCCTTCAAAGGGAAAACAACATTTTGGCGGCATTGGCGGAGCAGGCAAATAAGTTCCGTGAATACAGTGAACACTCCAAGGGACAGCAGGTGTTTTATAATGCCATGCTGCTTCAGAACTCACCGAATATATCCATAATGTTGGACATGGACTTAAATACGGTTATGGCCACGGAACCATTCTTTCAGCGTTCCAGCTATACCTTTGAGCAGGTTAATGAGGGCGTGTATATTTATGACCTGTTCGAGGGCCTTATGGACAATATCGGACGTCGTCACATCGAGGAGATGTGTAAGGAAACCAGGGACGAGGGCAAAAATATCCAGTACATGGACCGCATGGAAGTCCATGGTATGGAGGAGAATTTTGATATATATGTAAGGCCGGCTATTAATCAGGATAAAGAAATAGCAGGTGTTATGTTGATTATGGTGGATATTACCGATATTATCCGGGCCAAGGAGAGGGCAGAAAGCGCCGATAGGGCCAAGTCCAGCTTCCTTGCCAATATGTCCCATGAAATCCGTACGCCAATGAATGCCATAAATGGTATGTCGGAGTTTATTATACGGGATACCACGGATTCCTTTGCCAGAGAAAATGCCCTGCTGATAAAGAGTGCTTCAGCCTCGTTGCTGGCCATTATTAACGATATTTTGGATTTTTCCAAGATAGAGGCTGGCAAAATGGATATTATAAATACACCATATCAGATGTCTTCCATTATTAATGATGTTATGACCATGATCGGTATTCGCCTGAAGGATAAAGATGTGGAGCTGATTATGGATATTGATGAAAATATCCCTTATAGTCTGATAGGTGATGAAATCCGTATCAAGCAGGTTATGGTAAATCTCTTGAATAACGCAGTCAAGTTTACCCATAACGGCTATATCAAGATGAAGATGTGGTTTGAAAGAATGCCGGATGAAAATGCGGTTAAGATTTTCTCCTGCGTGGAGGATACGGGATGTGGTATTAAACCAACGGATCTTGTAAAGCTGTTTTCCAGCTTTGAACAGGTGGATACCAAGAGAAATCGCTCAGTGGAGGGCACCGGCCTGGGGCTGGCCATCAGTAAGCGCCTTTGCCGCTCCATGGGAGGGGATATTACTGTAGACAGTATTTACGGTAAGGGAAGTATATTTACCTGGACTGTTGTAAATAAAGTGGATGACTGGAAACCAATGGGCAAGCTGAACAAGGATGATAGCCTGTTCCAGCGCAAGCTCTTTAAATATACTTTTACGGCTGAAGAGGCCACTGCCCTGATTGTGGATGACAATAGAGTAAATCTGAAGGTAGCTGAGGGGATGCTTGCACCATACAAGATCAAGGTAACTTGTGTGGAAAGCGGTGCTGAGGCCTTGAACCTGTTGACTAATGAGAAATTTGATATGGTGTTTATGGATCACATGATGCCGGTTATGGACGGCGTGGAATGTATGTATAAGATACGTGAGATTCCCGGCTGTCAGTATACGGTAGTCATAGCTCTCACGGCTAATGCCATAAGCGGCATGAAGGAACAGTATTGTGAGTATGGCTTCCAGGGTTTTTTGGCCAAGCCAATTGAGGCCAAGGAGCTGGATGATTGCTTAAAACAGTTCCTGCCTGATGATAAGATAAATAAGCTGGACAAGCCGTTTACTTCCCAGACGGATAATATTGATCAGGATATATTAAAGCAGGTGTATACTGATGGCCGTAAGAAGATGAAGCTGTTGGGCAGTCTTATTGAAAACGAGGACTATGCCAACTATATTATCGAGGTTCACGCACTGAAGACAGTGGCGGCCATAATAAATCAGAAGGAGCTGTCCCAGATGGCCAGGGATCATGAAATGGCCGGAAAAGATGGTAATTATGATTTTATACGCCGAAACTTTGACAAGCTCATTGCAAAGTATGCATCAGTTATAGCCTATCTGGGTGATTATTTCGCTGATGATATTTATGATAAAAATGAGGAAGAAAATTTAGTAGAAATTTCTCAGCAGGAGATGGACCGTATTATCAATAGTATGGAATCGGCCATTGGAGATTTTGATCTGGATATATTTGAGGAACTTAGAACCAAGCTTTCCAAGTTCAAGGTGAGTGATGAACAGCGTGAGCTTTTGAACAAGATGAAGGATGCAGGAAATGATTTTGATTATGATGCTTTGGAGGAGCTGATTAATCAATGGAGTAAGACGTAATTTTAGAGGTGAATGGGATGCGGTCATTAGCCGTTTTTACAAAAAATATGGATGATCTGGATTTGGGTGTGGCAGAGCTTAAGGAAAAGCTGAAGGATTTTAAGCTTGGCAGAAATTCCTTGGGAGTGGTGTTTGCTCACGCAGAAACAGATTTTGAGGAGTTAGGAGAAAAGCTTAGGGAAGAGTTCAAATTTCCTATTATGGGTTGCAGTGCCATGTCATTGTTTTCAGAGCAGCAGGGATATGCAAAGGAGGGGATTTCCTTTCATGTATTCACTGCTGATGATTGCAGCTTTTCCGCCGGTATGACGGCAGAATTGACAGAGGACAACTATAAGGCGGAGATTAAGAGGACTTTTAATAAGCTAAAAAATGATTTGGGTGGATGGAGGCCAAAGGTAATTATTACCTATGCAGTAAAAAATCCAAAGATACCCGGGGATGAGTTTGTTAATATCCTTGATGATGCCAGTGGCGGGATACCTATTTTCGGCGGCTTCTGCTCTGACAATTTCGTGTTCAGTGAGTGCAGTGTGATGCTGGACTCCAAGCAAAGTCGGTCTGGGATGGTTATGGTCCTTGTTGGGGGCGATGTCAAGCCAGTTATCAAGGGCGAGTTTTCCGTGGAAACGGTGACTGATTTTGATGAAATTGTAACGGAAGCAAGGGGCAATGTGGTTTATAAGCTGGGCAACAAAACTTTGGTGGAGGCCCTGCGGGCAGCTGGGTTTAACTTGGATGCCAAGGACCTGATGATGCAGTTTGTAGGCTCGCCGTTTCTTGTGACCTTTACATCTCCTGAGGGCGATGAAATTCAGGTTATTCGCAATCTTGACGGTATTGATTTGGAAAACGGTGCAGGAATTTTTCTGGGAAATGTGCCTAAGGGAGCCCATATTCAGCTGGCTATGTTCAGCCGAAAGGATGTGGCCCAATCTGTGGCAAAGGCCATTCGTTCCGCCATTGTGGATGTGGCTAATGAACATAAATACGAGTACACATCAGCCATTATTACTTCCTGTGTTTCAAGGCTTATGACCTTTACAAATGATGATATGATGGATGAGACCAAGGGATACTCTGCGGTTATACCCCGTAATATCAGATTCTCTGGAATGTACTCCTATGGCGAATTTTGCCCGATAATCTCCAAAGCAACCGGCAATGTCCATAATTGCTTCCACAATACAACTTTTTCCTTTATTGTTTTGTAATTAATATAGAGTGCGAAAAGCACCGATTTTTATGATTTGAAATGAAATGTTTGGGGGCATAATAATGGATTTTAGACAGTTGGAATATTTTTGTGCCATCAGCAAACTGGAAAACTTCACGAGAACTGCTGAATATTTGCATGTTTCCCAGCCATCGGTAACAAAGGCCATTAAGGCATTGGAAAGCGAGCTGAAGCTGACACTTATTGACCGTCGCCAGAAGCATGTTACCCTGACTAAGGAAGGCAAGGCCTTTTTGCTCCATGCAGAAAAGATTATGAAGGATGTGGAGGATACTAAAAATGATATGGCCCGTTTTCAACAGGAAAAGCTGGGGACGGTTCACTTCGGTATTCCTCCCATGGTGGAGGCCTATCTGTTTCCGGATCTTTTCACCAGCTTCAAGGATATGTATCCGGATATGAGCCTGGACGTGAAGGAATACAGTGATTCCACCGAGGTTTTGCAGAAGGCAGACAAGGGGGAGCTGGATTTTGGAATTATCTTTACAGATAAATTAAGTGACAGCGACCATGAAATGCTGATTCAGACCGATAATTTAAGCCTATGTGTCAGCCCGGAATTGGAGCTGGCAAAGAAAAATCATATTGAATTTGATGACCTTCGCAATGAACAGTTCATTATGCAGCAGTCCAATACATATCAGTATCAGCATGTATATGAGCGTTGTGTTGAGCGTGGATTCGTGCCGAACATTTTGTTGTGTACTACCCAGCTGAAAACAATAAAACAGCTGGTGGCCAACAGACTCGGTATTTCTGTGCTTCCGGATTTCGTTACCCGGGAGGAAACCAAATTCGTCCGTCGTCAGCTGACTCCGCCTATTACAGTTCATATTTGTCTGTATTGGGGCAAGGATAAGGAGCTTAATGAAAGGGACGAGAGATTTTTGAATTTTATGAAGCAATATGTAGCTTCTGATGAGTTTATTAAGAACTTCCAGCCAGTAAAAAATGACCAGCTGGAAGGCTGATTAACAGGAGGGATGTTCTATGAAGTTTTTGAAATCTGTCATGCTGATAGTATTGTCTCTGATGCTGTTGAGCATGGCCGGTTGTGGCAGTAATAATGCCACCCAGCAGAGCAGTAATGGTAATGAAATAGTTATTAATGATGATTCGGGCAGGAAAGTAGTGCTTCCCGGTACTCCAAAGCGCATCGTGGTACTGTCAGCGTCATTTTTGGAGCCATTGCATCTGGTGGGCGGAAATATTGTAGGGCGTCCAACCTCACAGGTTGCCCCGGATTTTGCCAAGGATATTGAAGTCGTTGGCAAGTCAATTCAGGTTGATGTGGAAAAGGTTCTGTCCTTAAATCCAGATCTGGTGGTTATTCATCAAGGGGTAAATGAAAAGCTTATAAAAGTGTTGGAGGATAATGGCATTCCTTCTATTGTGCTGAAATCCAAAACTTATGAGGATGTAAAGCGTGAGCTGGAAATCTTCGGTCAGGTAACCGGGGAAAAGGAAAAGGCGGCAGATGCTATTGCCAAAATGGACAAGGAAATTACTGCAATTAAGGAAAAACTCCCTAAGGAGGAAAAACGTGTGGCAGTGCTTTTTAGTTCCTCCCAGAATCTTAATATTCAGCTTAGTGGCAGTATTGCCGGTTCAGTGGTGAAGGATTTTGGCTGGAAAAATGTGGCAGAAGGACTTACCCCTATGGAAAAGAATCCAGATGCTACCCCGTACAGCATGGAAACTATGGTTGAGCAGAATCCGGAGATTCTCTTTGTAGTTACCATGGGTAATGCCAAATCCCAGGAGGATAATCTCCTTGGGGAAATGAAGAAGAATCCGGCTTGGAACGCTATTAATGCGGTACAGAACAACAAGGTATATTTCCTTCCTCAGGATTTGTTTTTGCTTAGTCCCGGGCTGAAATACCCTGACTGCTATAGGGAAATGGCCAAGAAGGTATATCCTGATTTGTTTTAAAGGAGCATAAAAATTGAGCGATAATAAAAGCAGTGTTAAGTGGCGAATATCTATTTTGGCGATATTCGCCATTTTGGCCGCCGTAGGTTTTTTACTTAGTATAATGTTGGGATCTGTGTCCATTCCGGCCCAGGAGGTGTTGGATTCCCTTATGGGAAATGCCACGGGTACCAACGAAAAGATATTAAACAGCATCCGTCTGCCAAGAACGGTGGTGGGTGCTCTGGTGGGCATGAATCTTGCCTTGTCCGGTGCCATACTGCAGGCGGTTATGAAGAATCCCTTGGCGGATCCACATATTATAGGTATTTCCTCTGGTGCTGGTATTGCGGGTATTATGGTGATGCTGATTTTTCCCGGCTATGAGATGTTCGTTACCCCTGTGGCCTTTGTGGGGGCCATGCTGGCAGCGGTGTGCATTTATATTTTAGCTTGGAAAAATGGCATACGGCCTGTACGCATTATTTTGGCCGGTGTGGCAGTCTCCGCTTTTTTAGGTGCGGGTATTTCCGGCATGATGATTTTTAACAGTGATAAGATTCATAACGCCCTTATGTGGATGGTGGGAGGTCTTTCTGCCAGAAGCTGGCCCCATGTGGCTATGATTTGGCCTTATTCTCTTGGAGGCGGTATTCTTGCCTTGTTGGCATCCCGTCATATCAATATATTGCAGCTGGGGGATGAAGTGGCTAAGGGACTAGGTGTAAGAGTCGAGCTTACCCGTATTGTCCTTACGGCTATTGCGGCTTTGTTGGCTGCCAGTGCGGTGTCTGTGGTGGGACTTTTAGGCTTTGTGGGACTTATTGTACCTCATGCTGCCCGCCTTATAGTGGGTTCTGATTATCGTTTCTTGTTGCCTGCTTCAGCCCTTTTGGGTATTGGTGTGGTGACGATTTGTGATACGGTGGCTCGGGTGGCCTTTGCTCCTGTGGAGCTGCCAGTGGGTATTTTAATGGCGGCATTTGGAGCTCCATTCTTCTTGTTCTTGCTAAGGAGGGAGCTGTAATGTCAATTGAAGCAAAAAATCTGTCTGTGACCATAAATGATAAAGTAATTTTAGAAGGAATAAATACCACCATACCAAATGGAAAAATAACTTCGGTAATCGGCCCTAATGGAGCAGGAAAATCAACCCTGTTAAAAGCGGTGGCTGGCATTAACAGCAATTACGGCGGACAGGTTATTATAGACGGTACTGATTTGAAGAAAATCAAGCGTAAGGAGCTGGCCAGAAAGCTGGCGGTGCTTCCCCAGGGGATGCAGGCCCCTCCGGATGTAACAGTTGAGCAGTTGGTGGATTATGGGCGGTTTCCTTATCGCAGCTGGTTCAAAAAGAGCAACCAGATAGAGGATGAGGAAGCGGTGGAGTGGGCCATGTCTGAAACCAATGTGTCCCATTTAAGACATCGCCAAGTTATGTCGCTATCTGGTGGTGAACGACAGCGGGCATGGATAGCTATGGCTCTGGCCCAGAAACCGGAAATTCTCATTTTGGATGAGCCAACCACTTATCTGGATATTGCCCACCAGCTGGAGGTTATGGAAATTGTGAAGCGTCTCAACGAGAACTGGGGCATTACGGTGGTGATGGTGCTCCATGAGCTGAATCAGGCGGTGAAGTATTCGGATTATCTGGTGGTGGTAAAGGATAAGGGGATTTATACCGCAGGAGCCCCGGACAAGGTAATGAATGAAACCTTCTTAAAGGAGGTCTTCGGCGTCCGGGCGGAAGTGTTTTCCAATGAACGGGGAGAGCAGATTCTGACTCCAGTGGAAGTGCTGAAATAAAGAATAAGTAAAAACTAAAAAGCTGGTGCAGGATGAAGGTTCATCGAGCACCAGCTTTTTGCATATCAGCGTTCGTAATGAGTCCAAAGGCTGATAATTTTTATTGTTTTTTCTTCTTCGTATACCTGATATACGAGCCTATGTTGAATATTTATTCTACGGGAATATAGCCCCTTTAAATCACCAACTAATTTTTCATAGCTTGGAGGCGTTTGGAAGGGATTGACTTTTATTAACTCAATGAGAGCCTTTGCTTTGGTATCCAGCCCGGCAGCCTTTAACTTTGGAATATCCTTGACAGCGGCTTTTGTATAAACAATCTTGTACATATTACCAGACTACCTCATCTTCAGGGATGGTATCTGATAAAGGAGTATTCGCTCCTTCAAGTAATTTCGCCTTCATCCCGGGAACAGAGGATAAATTAACTGTCTCTATCAAGCCCCTGTATTCATCTTCGCTGAGCATAACAGCATTTCCACTTTTGGAAGTTATATGTATGGGCTCGTTGAAGCGCACAGCAGTCTCAACCAGCGAAAAAATATTTTTTCTAAAATTTGTAATCGTAGTTGTAGTCATAAATGGCACCTCCTTATATGTACAGTATAATGTACGCATATTATGGAGTCAAGTCCAACATGGATGAAAATTATAGGCAGGATTTTTTATGCGAAAGTTGAATACCCTAATGAAGGATTCATTTTGTTGTGAAGGTTTTGGAAAAGCTGGACGAGGACTAGGGGAATGGATATGCCTGCAAACGAGAAAACACTAAGCAAAAAGGAAATTGACGAATTTATCCGGCTGAATTATAAGACTGATGATGACAGATCTCCTAGCTTTTTGGCTACTATAGGGGGCCCTCTCGTATTTCTGCCGGGGAAAAGATATGCTACAACTCCGGCGGAAGGGGGCGGAATGCAGTATTTGCTTGATAAAATTCGCAGTAAAGTCGAGCTGACCTTTTCAGAAAAGCTTATGGAGCTAATTAACGAAAAGGGGAAGAAGCCTGCTGAAATATGCAAAAAGGCGGATGTAGACAAGGCACTTTTTTCAAAAATTAAGGGCGACAAAAATTATCACCCCACCAAAGCAACAGCACTTGCCAACAAATGTGGCCTATAAAGTAAAAAAACAGAGGTTGTCCGTGCGGCAACCTTTTTCAATTTTTATTAATCCAAAATCCGCCGATAGTTTGCGTTTTGGCAACTTATCGGCGGATAAAAATGAGCTATTTAACTTGTTTAGCTAATTCCTGTATGCGTTCCGGTGGGAGTTTGGTGTATTTTGCGATTTCTTCGATAGGCTTGCTGTCACGTAGCATGGCAAGTGCCATATCGGTGGCCATTTCTTCAAGTCCAGCCTTGTGCCCCTCTTCAAGCCCAGCCTTGTGCCCCTCTTCAAGACCAGCCTTATGCCCTTCTTCAAGTCCAGCCTTGTGCCCCTCTTCGCGAGATACACGCATATCTGTGTTGTAGTCCATAATAGCCATTTGGCGGTTGATATATTTGAGCCGTTCTTCAAAATCCATCATGAAGATGTCAGTGTCGTTAACGGCTTTTTTTATAGTAGCGTCACTCATGGCAAGTTCCTCCATTTCCTCAGTATTCAGCTTGTTTGAGAAGTAGGCCAGCCACCGTTCCATGCGGGTCATCTCACCGATAGGCTTTTTCTGGAATTTTGGTACTTCGAGAAAATGCAGTTCCAAATCCCCATTTAACCGGCGACCTGTTTCAATGTTATAAATACTATACATTGAATGAAGTGGTTCATTAGGAAAAATTTCATGTCCCAAGATATTTATGGTAATGGCTGGATTGAGAGTGATATAGTCATCTCCCTCATTTAAGCCCATCAGATACATCTGTGACCAGTAAAACAGACTGCGTCGCTCCATGTCCTTTTTATTAATTAGCTGAACTTCCACATCAATCTTGGTTCCATCTTCTGTTACACAGAAAATATCAAGACGGGTCAGCTTGTCATCATTGTAGAATGGAACAATCTCACTGTTTTTGAACTGAATATCCCTGATAGCTCGCTTTCCTGTGCGGCTTAATATGGCATTCAGTAAATCAATAGTGATATTCTTCCTCTCATCTCTTCCAAAGATAAATTTGAAAAGGACATCATTCATGGGATTGTATCTCTTGTTGGCGATGTCGTTTTCGATTTGCTTCTTTGCAATGGAATGCTGGTCTTCCATGGTAAATCTCCTTTGCGTCAAATAAATTATAACATGAAAAAACATATTTAGGGTAGAAACTGATACATGAGATAATGTTGAAGAATTAATTAGCTTATATTAATATAATAAAACAAGATTGAGAATAAATCAAAGAGAAAGTGGGTTTATAGTTAAAATATTCTTTATAGATATCCATTTAGCAATATTTTATTTTGTATTAAAACTGGAGGGCGATCATGGCTAAAATGTACCCATCTGTAGTGCATGATTTTCATAACAGTCAGGGCGAGAAGCTGGTTTATGAGGCTCTTAGTACCCTTAACAACGATTATACAGTGTTTTATTCTTTTCGTTGGTTGGGGACAAGCCAGCAGTACCGCAGTGAGGGGGAAGCGGATTTTCTTGTGCTGCACCCAAGAAAGGGGATATAAAGAAATAAAAAATCGGGTGCGCAAGGCAATTATGTCAGGGATGGCTTTGTCTCAGGAAACACTGGACTGTGTGGTTGTTATTATGCGGGAGCTGGATATGCTGTCCTTGGACTTAGCGACAATACCTAACAAGGAGTTGCGGGTACGGCTATATGATCAATTGGATCAGATTCCTGCCATTGCCCAGGAGTTTTTGCGCCTGTTGTTATTTAAGGCCACGGGCAATAGCTTGCTGATAAAAAGTCAATCTGTTATTAGGCATATAAGACTGTTGCGGGAGTATAAAAAACTGGATTGGACTGCCGACGTGTTTCAGCAATTTGTGAACCAAAATGGAATTGAGCCTTTGGCTGCAGAGTTTTTGCGTTATAAAAAGCTATGGCTGGCTTTCAAGGGGGATGCCACAGTTTCACGCATTATCAACAAGGCCAGAAAATATTCTGAAAGATGCAAATATGTAAAGAATATAGGTTTATTGGAACGTATCACATGGGATGATTCTGTAAAACAGATGAGGTTATTGCGGAACTTTCAAAGGTTTCCTTCTATAAAAGAGTGGTTTTGGCCAATTGTTTGTTATATCGTCAGAATAACCCGGAGTCGGCCTTATATATCAACAATTCTATAAACCGTGGGGAAGATTTTCTTGGTTTTCTGGCAGCAAACGAAAATGGTACAAAAACCTTCTATTTTATGAATGCCAGTTTTGGAGACAGCATTGTAGCCTGTGATGATGAGAAGGGGAAAAATGCCATAAAAGCCATGACGACACAAGTAACAACAGTATTGAAGCTAAAAGATGTGCTGAATATGGCCGGAGCAACGGTGGTAAATGAGTTCTCAGAGGAGGTTGATGTTGATTTGTCCCTAGATAAGGTAACTAAAGATACTTTTATAAATTTGCTGTAATTATGCGGGCAACAATGGCCTCATTTGCCAGCATGTTGGCGGCAATAAGCTTTCCTTTGTATTGTACTTCGTATATTTGATTAATTTCTGAGCATATTTTAACAATATTCCTTGAAATTGAGCCAAAATGTTGGTTTGTAAAATATTATATAAATGCCCATAGCCATAAAAACTGTTGAGTAACTTGTATTAAATCCCTATATATGCTATTATGTTTACTATGTGGGCATAAACAGGTCACAAGTGGGTAAAAGCCCAATAAAGAATACATTAGGAGGTCTTTTAAGACAATGGAAGTTAGTGTAAAAGATTTAGAGAACCAGCAGGTTGAATTGAACATTACTGTTCCAGCAGCAGAGCTGGACAAGGCATACGATGCAGCAGCAAAGAAAATTGCTAACCGCGTTAATATCCCTGGTTTCCGTAAGGGTAAGGCTCCAAAGAAGATTGTAGAGCGTCACGTAGGCAAAGAGTATGTTATGACTGATGCTTTTGAGATGGTTGCTCCAAAGGCGCTGAATGAGGCTCTTGAACAGGAGAAAATTGATATTGTTACCCGTCCTGATATTGATGTTGATACTTTAGAGCTTGGTAAGGATTTGGTATTCAAGGCTGTTGCCACCAAGAAGCCAGAGGTTGAGCTGGGCGAGTATAAGGGCCTTAAGGTAGAGGTTGAGAAGGACGTAGTGGATGATGAGGCAGTTCAGCAGCAGTTGGTTCGTATGCTGGACCGTCAGGCTGATATGGTTGATGCTGAGGAAGGTGCAGCAGTTGAGAAGGACAACTTCATCACTCTGGACTTCAAGGGCTTTGTAGATGGTGAGGCTTTCGCTGGTGGCGAGGGCAAGGATTATCCTCTCCAGATCGGTTCCAATGCTTTCATTCCAGGCTTTGAGGATCAGCTCATTGGTGCCAAGGTTGGCGAGGAGAAGGAAGTTAATGTAACCTTCCCAGAGGAGTACCATTCTGAGGAGCTTAAGGGCAAGCCAGCAGTATTTAAGTGCACTGTAAAGAGCATCAAGAAGAAGGTTCTCCCTGAGCTGAATGATGAGTTCGCAAAGAAGGCCAGCACCTTCCAGACTCTTGATGAGCTGAAGGCTGATCTGAAGAACAATCTGGAGAAGAGCGCTGAGACCAAGGCTGAGTCCGAGAAGCGTGAAAAGGCTATCAACATGGCTGCTGATAATGCAAAGGTTGATATCCCAGAGGTTATGATTGAGAACCGCGTAAATGCTATGGTTCAGGAGATGGCTCTCCGCCTTGAGCAGCAGGGCCTGAAGCTGGAGCAGTACATGGCTTACGCTGGCACTGATATTAACAAGCTCCGTGAGAATTACAAGGAGACTGCCGCTTCCAACGTAAAGGTTGATCTGGTTCTGGAGGCTATTGCAAAGGCTGAGGGCATCAAGGTTGAGGCAGAGGATCTTGACAATGAAGTTGCTACTATGGCAGCAGCTTATGGCGCAACTGCACCACAGGTTAAGAAGATCATTGCTGAGCAGGGTCGCCTTGGCGATTTGGCTGCTACTGTTCTTAGAAGAAAGACTGCTAACTTCGTAATTGACAACATTGCAAAATAAGTTTTTTTGAGAAATATTTCATAAGTTGATTAATTCCCCCGCCCGGAGGTTCATCTTTGGGCGGAGGATTAATTTTAATTTGGCATATTTTTAAAATCCTGCTATATTGATATTATAGTAAAATTAAGATTGACATATTTGACATTTTGACTATATATTATATTATGAACATTAAACTTAGTTTTGTTATGATATTAATTTGAGGTGATTTTAAGTGAGTTATTTTGTACCTTACGTAGTGGAGCAGTCCGGTAATGGCGAGCGGTCCTACGATATATATTCCCGTTTGTTGAAGGATCGTATTATCATGCTGACTGGTGAGATAAATGATACTGTTGCCAGCTCTGTAGTGGCACAGCTCCTGTTTCTGGAATCTGAGGATCCTGATAAGGATATTTATCTTTACATTAACAGCCCAGGCGGTGTGGTTACTGCCGGTATGGCTATTTATGATACTATGCAGTATATTAAGCCAGATGTTTCCACTATCTGTGTTGGTCAGGCTGCCAGCATGGGGTCCCTGCTTCTTACAGCAGGTGCCAAGGGGAAGCGTTTTGCCCTTCCAAATGCCCGTATTATGATTCATCAGCCATTAGGCGGAGCCCGTGGCCAGTCTACTGATATTCAGATTCAGGCCCAGGAAATGCAGCGTACCCGTGATATGATTAATAAGGTTTTGGCGGATCACACCGGCCAGGATTTGGATAAGATCAATACTGATACTGAGCGCGATAATTTCATGAGTGCTGAGGAGGCAGTGACATACGGTTTGGTTGATAAGGTTATTGTTCGTCCAGAGGAGAAGTCTGACAAGGACGAGTAAGGAGGCACTATTATGAGCTTCGATGATAATGAAAAGCTGACCTGTTCATTCTGTGGCAAGACAGAGGATTTAGTCCGTAAATTGGTAGCAGGTCCTGGCGTATATATTTGTGATGAGTGTATTGAGCTTTGTCAGGAGATTGTTTCTGAAGAAAATGCTGCTTCAGTTCCAGAGGAGCTCAGATCATTACCTAAACCAAGGGAAATCAAGGCCATTTTGGATGAATACGTAATCGGTCAGGATGAGGCCAAGAAAACCTTGGCAGTGGCTGTTTATAATCATTACAAGCGCATCAACTCCGGTGAGATATTTGATGTGGATGTGGAATTGCAGAAATCCAATATCCTTATGATTGGTCCTACTGGCAGCGGTAAAACCTTGCTTGCCCAGACCTTGGCAAAGATTTTGCAGGTTCCTTTTGCTGTTGCTGATGCAACTACCCTCACTGAAGCAGGATATGTGGGTGAGGATGTCGAAAATATCCTCTTAAAGCTGATACAGGCGGCAGATTTTGATATTGCCAAGGCTGAACGGGGGATTATCTATATTGATGAAAT
>NZ_JAZTZI010000144.1:0-3029 GCF_045637405.1 Anaerovibrio sp. | reverse complement strand
CACCAATAGCACTCTTGTAAGAAGCTATATCCGTGTTAGACAGCAAAGCTGCATCACCGTCGGCTCCACCCTTAAATACTGCTATTGCATTCGTTGCTCCAGCGTCTTTACCCAAAGCTTCAACACTGTCCAATGCTGCAGAGAACGCCTTTTTCATAGCCTCTCTCAGATCGGCGGTGGTGCTGGCCGCTGCATGATCAGTTGACTTAGTGGCGTCAACAGTACCATCATCCTTGAGAACAACATCTTTATAAGCCAATTTTGCATTAGTAGTGGCATCATCAATCTTAGCAGACATAACAGTCTCTAATGCACCATGCAATGCCTTTACAGAATCCTGAGCACTGCTTACAGCCTGATTTTTAGTCAATGCTTCCAGCTGATCACTTGCTTTGACGTAATCTGCATTGGCATTTACCTGCTGCTCCTGAGCAACATCCAAATCCTTGACAGATTCTCTATAAGCAGCTACTGCTTCCTTTAATCCATCATTTGTTGGGTCCGCATAAGCGGCCTGCAATTTTTCTTCCATGTTAGCAGTATTCAAGGAAGCTGCTGAACCATCCCAGGAAATGCCAGCTTTTTCTAACGCAGCACCGAGAGTACCTGCAGTGCCACTGTTGGTGGTTGCTCCAGAAGTATACGTACCCACGGCTGCAGTTGCCTTATCGACAGCCTTCTGAGCTTCTCTTACTGCCTTGTGGAGAGCACCTTCTTCGTCGCCATAGTCATTAGCATCAGCAAGGGTAACAGTTCCACCATCGGCAGTTACTGTAGTAATCGACGCACCCGCTGCGTCCTTAATATCCACGCCGCCTGTAGCTAATTGATTCTTCAAGTAATCAATAGCCTTGTTCTCGGCGGCCGAGGTGGAAGCATTAGTTACACCACTGGCCTTCTGAACAGCTTCGTTGGAAGAAGTAGCAAAAATCTGACTATCCTTGTCAATATTTTCTGCTTCGTTGAAGATGTCCTGCAAGGTCTTGTCACCCACCTGGAAGGTAGCAGAGTAGGTCTTACCCGCCTGAACATAAGATACCGTAATCTGGTCAGTTTCAGTAAGTTCCAGAGAGTCTCCATTGCGGGCCTTCAATGCGGTTAGCTTTGTATCGGCAGTGGTGCTCTTGTCCAAATTCTGATTGGTCAATGCAGTAAAGGTGGCCTCGCCCTTGTTATTCTTGGAACCATCCAACAGGTACTTGCCGTTAAAGGTTACATTGGCATTATCATTAATCTGGTCAATTGACTGATCCAATTCCTTCTGAATGGTAAGGCGGTCATTGTCAGTGTTTGAATCATTTGCTGCGCTGATCGCTTTTTCCTTCAAGGTCTTGAGGATTTCCACAGTGGAGCTTACAGCACCCTCAGCAGTTCTCATCATGGAGCTGCCGTTCTGGGTATTGGCATTTGCCTGATCCAGAGAACGAATCTGAACTCTCATGCGCTCGGAAATTGCATAACCAGAAGCGTCATCAGCAGCGCTGTTGATTTTCATACCGGAAGAAACCTTCTGGAGGCTCTTGGCTAAAGCCGACTGGTTCTTGTTCAGTACATTCAGGGTGTTCAGAGCATTTACATTGTTTTTTACTACCATAGACATAATATATTCCTCCTTGAAATTTACATTTATCCGGCTTCCCTGCCGAATGTTTATATTTTGCTATTTTAGCAAATTTTATAACAGACCTATCCCAAATATAAAGCAGCGTGCTGTATCAACATTTGATAAACGGAAGTGCCTATTTATATTGCTTCCCCAGTGTTTTTATATTAGCTGTACTGTTTTTCCTTCGGGATATGTTTATTATAAATTGCTGTTCTAGCAACCTCTATTGTTATTATAGATTGCTATTTTAGCAAAGTCAAGAGTTTTTTTACATTTTAGCAAAAAATTATTTTTCATCTTTGTAAGGAGGTTTTGAGTATGAAAAATAATCACATATCCATAGGCGACCAAATAGTTGAGCTAAGACAAACCCACAAAATACAGCAAGGAGAGCTGGCAAAGGCCATTGACATGCATCAAAGCGTTCTGAACCGTATAGAAAGAGGATTGCGGTCGGCCAGAGATGAAGAGATACGGGACATCGCCATTTATTTTGACATTTCGGCAGATACACTGTTGTCTATCCCCCATCAGGAGCATACAGCTACGCTGGAGCTATCCAGTGATGAAATAGCCCTTTTACAAAAATTCCGTGAGCTGGACGACAGGGGCCGGGAGGCAGTAGTAAGTACCATCACCAGAGAATACCGTTATGTAAAGTGAATATTATAAGGAGATGATTGTTCATGAAAAAAATTATGCTTGGTCTTATGGCTATATTCATGCTGTGCATGATGACGGCAACTGCACTGGCGGCCAGTGCAGAAAAAATACAAAAGGAACGGTCAGAAATTGATGCACTGTCCTCAAAGACTCTGCAAAATTTGTACTCAAAGGTTCCATCGGCAGAAAACGTCATTAATAGCTGCTATGGTTATGCCACACTAAGCAATACAGGCATAAAGCTTGGGATATTCGGCGATGCCCACGGCAGAGGCCTTGCCATTAACAATGAAACCGGTGAACGGATATATATGCGCATGAATGAAATTGGTGTAGGTCTTGGACTTGGGGTAAAGGAATACGACCTGATTTTTGTCATTGGTACAGAAAGTGCCTGGAAATCCTTTATCTCCGGTGACATCAAATTTGCCAGCTCTGCGGAAGCATCAGCCACTGACGGCAAAACTGGCGATTCCATAGAGGGTGCGTCCATCGCTGCCAACGGTATATGGGTATATCAGATGACCAAGAAGGGATTGGCATTGGATGCCTCCATCAAGGGCGCAAAAATTTATCCTGACAAGAAGCTGAATAAAACAGAAACGAAGCCAGAAGCAGAGTAAGCGTCAAAATATAATATGCCTCAATAGCAAATAAAAAGCAGCCCGTAGGCTGCGTCATAGTATAGTGTCATTATTCTTCAGTTGGCAGGTTCACATTCCATGGAAGATATTTTTCCAGAACAGCGTCGTCCTTTAAG
>NZ_JAZTZI010000143.1:0-2795 GCF_045637405.1 Anaerovibrio sp. | reverse complement strand
TTTTCATTAAAATCAATGTTCTGACACTTTCTGTATATCTAAACAGAATAAAAATCCTCCGTCATTATCCTAAAAGCAGAATAATAACGGAGGCCGCCTATCAGTTATTTATATATATTTCCCCGTGACACTCATAATTACGGGTTTCTTTAACCTTATTATCTCCATCCAGCATGACTACCGTTGGTCTATACTGAACAGCTTCCTTTTCTTCCATAAACGCGTAGGCCATAATTATAACAACATCTCCCGGCTGGGCCCAGCGGGCTGCTGAACCATTAAGACATATAACTCCGGAGCCCGGCTTTCCCGGAATAACATAGGTTTCCAGGCGGGAGCCATTATTGTTGTTTACCACCTGCACCCGCTCATTTTCATATATTCCCGCTGCCTTCATTAAATCAGCATCAATAGTTATACTGCCCATATACTGAAGATTCGCCTCAGTTACTGTTGCGCAATGAAGCTTAGATTTTAACATGTGAAGCATCATTTCTTAGCCCTCCAAAATTACATTATCAATAAGGCGGGTCTTACCAATCTTTACAGCGATGGCCATAATGGACTCACCATTTACTTCATCAATTTCTTCCAAAGCCGGGAAGGAATATATTTCCACATAGTCGATGGCTGCCAGAGGCTCACTATTGATTTCGTCTAAAATAATCTGCTTTAGCTGGGAGACATTTCTTTCTCCACCTTCAAAGGCCTTCTTTGCCATATTCAGACTACGTGACAATACCAGGGCAGCCGTCTTTTCTTCTTTTGAAAGATATACGTTACGTGAACTGCGGGCCAAGCCACTTTCCTCCCGGACGATAGGAACCATATTGATTTCCACCGGAATGGCCAAATCCTCTACGAATCGACGTATTACGCAAACCTGCTGGGCATCCTTCTGACCAAAGTATGCCTTGTCAGCCCGGGACAGATTAATGAGCTTGGTAACTACAGTTGCCACACCACGGAAATGACCAGGACGCTGACCCCCACATAACTTTTTGGTGAAATCACCCTCCACATTTACATAGGTACAAAAGCCCTCAGGGTACATCTCATCAGGTTCCGGATGGAATACTGCATCAACACCAGCTTCCTCCAATTTTTTACAGTCCTCATCAAATTGACGTGGATAAGCATCAAAATCCTCATTTGGCCCAAACTGAACGGGATTTACAAATACTGACGCAATTACCACATCTACAGCCTGTCTGGCCCTGCGCATAAGAGTCAAATGACCTTCATGTAAGGCTCCCATTGTTGGAACAAGGCCTATACTCTTACCTGCATTTTTCATTTCCTGAGAAAACCTTTTTATTTCATCTTGAGTTCTTAAAATCTTCATCCTTCTCCTACCTCACTTAACTCCTATACCTTTTATGACAGCTTTACTTGGGGACTCACCATATCATTCTCTTCGGAATGCCTGGAAAAATAGTTGGCCAATACCGCCCCTGAGACATTGTGCCATACGCTGAATATAGCTCCGGGAATGGCTGCTATCGGGTCAAAATAGAGCACTGCCAGGGAAGCGGCCATACCGGAATTCTGCATACCCACCTCTATGGAAACAGTACGACTTCTCTTTTCATCTAATCTAAACAGCTTGGCCAAAATATAACCTAACAACAAACCAAAGGAATTATGGCAAATAACCACTGCAAACATCATAAGTCCCACATCCAGTAACTTGGCTGCACTAAGGGATACAACACCGCCAACGGTTAATACAACTGTAACTGCCGAAAGCATCGGCATAAAAGGATTAATTGTCCGTGAAAAATTCTCAAAGAAATGGTGGACCCCCAAGCCCAATAAAACAGGCAGCAGTACCATTTTTACAATGGACATCATCATTGAGGACACTGACACATCAATTACTGCATCTGCCAATAAATATGTAAGAATTGGTGTAACCAGTGGAGCTAATATAGTGGATGTTGCCGACATGGATACAGACAAGGCCACATCTCCCCTGGCCAAATAAGCAATTACATTGGAGGCTGTTCCTCCTGGACAGGTTCCTACCAAAATGACACCTATAGCAATTTCTGGTGGTAAGCCAAAGGCCTTTACCAATCCGAATGCTACAGCAGGCATAATGAGAAACTGTGCGCACACTCCAATAAAAATTCCCTTTGGATTTCTGAGGATATTCTTAAAATCGTCCACCGTCAGGGTCATACCCATGCCAAACATTATAATTCCCAACAAAACAGGAATATGTGGCCCTACCCATGTAAGAGCCTCTGGACGCCATACCGCAAAAACGCCAATCAAAAAAACCAATAAACTCATATTGCTCACGAGAAAATCGCAAGCCGTCTTAAATACTGCTTTCACCAAAAGCACCTCCCAAAAAATTTAAAAACAAGGGAGCCTGTAACATGCTTAACTAAAAAAGCCTCCTCACCCTACAGGATAAGGAGGCATATAAACACAAATAACAGCAGGCCGTACAGCCGCTGATATCATTCGTCTCAGTCCCAAGGATCTAAGCGAAAAAGCGCATTTATAACTTTGAAGCAAATTAGAGAGTATGACTCCAAATGGATGCCATCCCTTGTCCAAAAATGATGATAACACAAGTATTTTGGTTATGCAAGCTAATAATATAACGATTAAAAAGAAAAAACACCGCCATGAGCGGTGCTTTTTCTAACCGGCAACTTCCTATCCTCCCAGGCCGTCTCCAGCCAAGTACTTTCGGCGTTTATGTGCTTAACTACTGTGTTCGGAATGGGAACAGGTGGGACCACATAGCCATCATCACCGGATATTCTATTGGAAGTATG
>NZ_JAZTZI010000142.1:0-4814 GCF_045637405.1 Anaerovibrio sp. | reverse complement strand
GTCAAGAATATCTGTCTTATTCAGCTTTATTTCCCGACCAACGCCAATATGGGCACCCCAATAGGTGGCGTCAGTGTCATAGCTGTATGGATTGCCATTTACATCACGGAGTACATTGGTGGCATCATCGTGAATAGAACCGGCTCTGAGACTCCCCTCTACATAAAAGCCGTTATTCTTCTGCCATTTGCCTAAGATACCACCACCAGTATATCTGGTGGAGCCGTCACCCCGTTCATCCCCGTTAAAGGTGCTATAATTTCCAGTACCGTATTCAAAGAAGGCACCATATTCTGTGGTGGACAGCTTCTTTTCATTCTTATGGCCAAGGGCCAAAATAGCATTCCAAGTATGGGTCTTAACATGGGAACCGGTTTCCACATTCATGGAGCCGCCACCCATATTGGCATAGGTGGCCATACCGTCAGTGCCTGTATTTCCTGCCATAGAAAGGCCCTCAGTAGCTGCACCTACGAAATCATTACCAGCTGATAAAGCTGCCATGGATGCGGTGGCTCCCATAACGGTGTTATGAGTCTGCTCCTGGGCTTCCATTTTGGTACCCTTATCTATGGTATAAATGAGGTCATCATCGGAAATAGAGGCTGTACCCAAACCTTCAAGGGTTGAACCAACCTTGTATTTTCCAGAAAGAATTTTCTCGGCCGGATAATTGGTCATATTATTCTGAATCAATATGGTCTTTTGCCCAGCATTCAAGGCATCTACACCAGTAAAGGTTATCCCCCGTGTATCAATAGTCGGATTATTTTGGATACTTCCATTTAATATCAACGCAGGGGTTCCAAACTTGGCTTCCGTAATATAGATTTTTTCAAAATTACTCACGTCTCCGCCAATTGTATTGGCTCCAGCAAGGTATAATGTATTTCCTGAAACTTTGTCGATGACAGCGTTGCCGCTATCCCCCCCTTGGACCGTTTCTGTGACCTTACTATCCGTCATATATACACTATTGTCAGTAGCATATCCTCCATTACCCGTACCACCAGTAACTTTCACTGCTGTACTGTTTATCAGCTCCACCGTATTCTTTTTCGCATTTCCGTCTGACATACCGCCTAAAACCCACGCTACATTACTGTTTTTTATTTTAACAACGTTGTTCTCTGCATTATTAGTAGCAGTAGAATAACCACCGATTGCGTAACCCATAGAAATATTTGCATTATCAAGAATCAGTTGATAGCTGTTAACCGCTCCATTTCCAAATCCACCATAATAGTTCCCTGATGACAAATCGCCTGTGAGGGTCAGTATCTTATCTGATGCCAGATTGCCAATGCCAGGTACAGCCGTGGCGGTTGCACTAATACTACCTTTAACTATGTTGTCGTTGGCATCAATGTAGACAATACCCGCAGACGCCATACTACCGCCCGCTATCCACAGCGATACGGCCAGTGCCAGAGCAGCCTGTCCTTTTAAATCTTTCCAGCCCTTGCCCTTATTAGCTTTATTGAGGCTGATGTCCCCCCCCTAATGGACATTCATACTTCCTTGTTTCCATTTTTCATTCCCTCCATGCATATATACAGTGCCCCGAGGCACACATACTTTCTTAGAATAAAAAATAGCACAAAAATTCCCAAAATTCAACAACTCTGCAAAAAGTGGGCGATTTTTGCAAAAAGTGGGCGATTTTTAGACTATTTGACTTTTGTATCATGACAATTTTGTTATACTTTGTAGCTCAGAATGGCCCATCAGATACTGAAGTGTCTTTGGATTCATTCCAGATTTTTATAATTCGCATAATAAAATAGCCAGGGAACCTTAATATCCCCTGGCATATAAAGCAGATATTATTGTAACTTCATTAGATCTAACTGAACAGCTTGGTTACGAGCGACATATACCACGCCTATTACTTGTACAATATCTTTTTCTTCATCTATCCAAAAATATACAAAGAAATTTCTGACAAGCATTTTACGAATTCCCTCACTTCTCCACCTTTTATCCTCAATAAGTTTTATCCGTTCGGGCATAGTGGATAGGCTCTTGATTTCCTCTTTTAATAAAGACAATACATTTTTTGCTGCATCAGGTGCATACAAATCCTCGGAAATATACTTATGTATACTGCAGAGATTATCTTTAGCCTGTCTTGTAATCTTAACTTTATATACTTTCACCAATCAGACCCCCAACTCAGAAAAAACTTCATCCACATCGGAGGATTCATCCTGCTTGGCCTGCTTTAATCCAGTTTCCATAAATTTATCAAACTGTGCATTTGTCATTTCGTCACGTGCCATTATTTTATTAGGAAGTGTCAGACTAAACGGGATACCATTATGGGCTATAATTTGTCTATAGAACATATCGATTGCCACAGAGCGCGGTATACCAAGATTGGCAAGAATGATTTCTGCCTGTTCTTTTATATCAGCTTTCATTCTTAAATTAACATTTGCTGTTTTTACTGCCATACCAAATCACCTCTTTACACAATAATATACAAAAGTAACGCAATTCGCAATACATTTTATATAAATTAAAAGCGGCCCTCACTGAGAGCAGCTATGAGTGGTAAAAAAAGTGTTAATACCAAGGCTTTGGTGTTTTCACTACCAGTAAATGTTAAAATAGCCCATGCTGGTAACGGATACGCCCAGCCCAAAATAATATCATTAAAAAGAGCGATTACTGGTAATAATCGCTCTAATTCTGGAAATTCTTGACAGCCTGACAAACTTGATCAAGAAAATTACCGACTAAACTTTCTCCATATAAGACTTATATTACGGTTATTTTTTTTAAACGATAGTCTTAAAAAAGATGTAGATAATACCACATAATTTAAAAGCAAGACTGAAAATCATACCAAATGCAACAAACACTCCGATAATACAAGCAATAGCTAGAACGAAACTCATCACGAGTACCGCCCCCTTTCAGCACGGCCATAATCTTATTCTTTATGTATTACTCATTTTGGGGAATATCTTTAGGCCTGTATTCCTTTGGCTGGGCATAATATGTTTTGTAGTCAAATGGGTTTATGTCAGCAAGGGTTTTATACATTTCAATATCTATTTCTTTCCATTTCTCAATACTGGCATAATATTCTTTTTCCTTTTGCTGGCGGAATTGTTCTTCCTTGGCAACAGTAGGCAATGCCTTAATTCCTTTAATTACTGCGCCAATTAAAGCTCCAATAATGATTACCCACAGCATTATTACAAATAATGTGAACATAATCAGCACCGCCTTTCAGCATGGCCATAACATAATAATCCCATTTACGGCAACGGTTTTTTCTTCGGTTCAATACTTTTTAATGCTTCCCAAGCCATGGTCAGCCCTTCATTGGTCAGCTTTTCCGCTTCTACAAGGGCAAACTTCTCACACCATGATTTGTTTTGGCAATTTTCACAGTCCATATAATGCGGATGTTCTTTAATAGAGTATTTACAAGCATTATAAGGGTCTGATTTGGCTAATATTGAAGCCCTGAACAAAAAGCCCATATTGTCCACCGCCTTTTGCTGCCACAAGTGAAAATCTGCTTCCCTTTCTTACCCCCATATATCCGTCCCAGCAGTAAATTCAACACTTCGCAGGGCAAAAAAAGGGACTGCCGAAGCAGTCCTCATTAATCACTTGAAGATAGAATAATCCTTTGCCAAAAATTTCTCAAATTGTGGCAAACAATATTCTTCTTTCTCGCCGGTTGCTTTAATTGTCCTACAGCCATTTAGACATATAGACCGCTCCCCTGCATGTTTTCCACTTTGGTTTGGGGTAGTATTTGCAATAAAATCAGCTGATGACATTATCCACATTTGCTTCATGCGTTCAGATTTAAAAATAAAATAATAGTTCGGCTGTTCCTCGTGTTTAATGGCAGAAAACCGAGCAGCATCACCTACTTTTACATTTTCCCCGCTTGCTTTAATCTGAACCTCTATAAATGTTCCATCCTGTTTCTTTATAACCACATCCACGCCATGATCATCAACCAGAGGAACATAACAGTCCAGGCCCGCCATTAACATTTCGCTAATGATTTGATATTCCATTCTTTTGCCAAAGCTGGCATTATCTCTGAAACTTCTCCCCATAAATTATGTCACTCCTTTTGATTCTTGTTCATCCCCACATTTTTTTCACCAGCTCCAGCAGTTCATCTTCACTGTTATATCGGTGTATCTTAAAATATTCGTTTCCAGAAAGCATGGCGGAAAGCTGTGTTTCATTAGGGCGGTAAAAGATATCTGAAGGAAACCGTTGTCACCAAGCTGGCCTAAGTGGCCGCAATGATTGCCCCTCTGCTCGCCTGGCGGCCTGCAGGGGGGCTTTCTTATCAAAGAAAGGAGTAAACCTATGGAAGAAAAGATTTTATCGGCAGTAAGCACCGTAGGCTTTCCTATAGTCATAACCTTTTATCTTCTGATAAGGTTCCAGACTACCATGGACAAGTTCTGCGACAAGCTGGATGCCCTGATACTGGAAATCCGCAAGGAACACTCATAAAAAAATCGTGTGGTCATGCCTAAAATTTAGGTTTTGGCTGCACGATTTTTTTATTTTTATACACTAAAAATGTATTATCTCCCATTCCCCACTTTTCTATATTTTTTACCCATGAAATAGGGATGGGCACATTTATTTTTGTAACTAAAAATCTTTGTGGGTGTACAGCGTGAACTGCTCCCCGTCAAGAGGACAATAAAATAATATAAAATTTCTTTGGTCGGCAGATTCGTCTGTCGACCTTTTTATGCGGCTAAATACAAGGTGTGTTTCTCTATCGGCGTCAAGATACCAAGATTACGTTGCACACG
>NZ_JAZTZI010000141.1:0-1238 GCF_045637405.1 Anaerovibrio sp. | reverse complement strand
CCTTTTTTGACAGAGCTTATTAGTACTGAGGTACTGAATATGAACTTTGGCTTTTTCAAGATGACCTTAGCCCATCTGATATTTTTAGTGGTGGGTATTATCATTGGCGGTGTAATCGGTAATTTGAGTTCTCCTTATTTTGCTACTAAGCTGCGGAGATTTTCAGTCTGGGTTGAAGGACAGTTTAACAAAATGCCGTTGCATGATGTTATTGCTGGCGTAATTGGCCTGGCGATAGGACTTATAATTGCAAATTTATTAGGTGAGGCTTTTTCCAAGATACCAGTGGTAGGTGACTATATTCCAGTGGTATTGAGTGTGGTATTTGGCTATTTGGGAATACATATTGTTATCCGTAAGCAGAAGGAATTGGGAGATATGATTGGCAAGCTGCCAAGATTTTTCAAGGAAGCCAGCCAAAGACGGGAGCAGTCCAAGAACAAGAAAAAGTTACAGGAGGGCGAGCTTGATATAAAGGATACCGGCCTGTACGAGGGACCCTGTGGCAAGTTGCTGGATACCAGCGTAATCATTGATGGCCGCATAGCAGATATTTGCTGCACGGGGTTTATAGACGGCAAGCTCCTGATACCGGTATTTGTACTGGAGGAATTACAGCATATAGCGGATATGTCAGATTCCCTTAAGCGGGCCAGAGGCCGGCGTGGATTGGATATTTTACAAAAGCTGCAGAATGACTTCAGTAATCAGGTAGAAATCGTCAATCAGGATTTTGAGGATATTGCTGAGGTGGATTCCAAGCTGGTTCGTTTGGGACAGCTTACCGGCAGCAAAATAATTACCAATGATTACAATCTGAACAAAGTGGCTGAACTGCGTGGTGTGTCAGTGCTCAACATCAATGAGCTGGCTAATGCCATTAAGCCGGTGGTTATTCCTGGTGAGTACATGCATGTAACTGTAGTGAAGGAAGGTAAGGAACAGGGACAGGGCGTAGCTTATCTGGAGGATGGCACCATGATTGTGGTTGAGAATGGCCGTCGGTATATCAATGAAGCTATACGGGTTGAGGTGACATCAGCCTTGCAGACAGCGGCTGGCAGAATGATTTTTGCCAAGCCAGCAATGTAAAGTGAAGGGGATGTGGTGAAGGTGTGCCGCATCCCTTAAATTTTGGAGGGGTTTATGGTTACGGTAATTTTTCCAGCCGCCGGTCAGGGAAAGCGCATGCAGGCCGGCATGAATAAGGTGTTTATGTCCTTGGGCGGGATTCCTAT
>NZ_JAZTZI010000140.1:0-4830 GCF_045637405.1 Anaerovibrio sp. | reverse complement strand
GGATTTTCATATTTTTCCATCAAATCATGATAACAAGCCTTCCGCATAACCGTAATATGAATCTTTTTCATCCTCTAATACTCCCAACAACAAGGGGAGACGACAGCATTATGACCATCGCTCCCCTTAAATTATCCAGCATCCACACTGGACTTCTTAGTTATAAATTTTCTATCAACCGGCTTTGTTAGACCATTGTGTATTAGTATGGGATTTCCAGTTATACTTCTTATGATATTCCGGAATTCCCGCATTTTTTAAAATATAGTTATAGTGCACGATTCCATACGCTGGAACCTTCTGCTCTACATAGTGACGGATACCTACTCCCGCCCACATCTGTTGTTTATTTGTGGCTGTAATGGTAAGGTCAAGATCAACCCACTTTACATAACCAGTAGAATCTCCATCATTGGTAAAATGTCCCTCAATGGTGGCCTGCCCAGGGGAATATAACCGTACATGGTCCACATGATAGCGTATCTTCGCCTTGGCCTCAGCCGACGGAGAAAAGCTCATTACGCATAGTAACGATAGCGCAAAAAATGCCAATAACCCTACAAATAAGCGTTTTTTCATTGGTACCCTCCTTTTAAATCCCAGCCATTATTTCAAAAATTCCATGTCCTGACCGGCTTTATCCTTGTTGTCGTACCACTTCAGCACGCCATCACGAAGAACAAGCTCGCAGCTTCCGTCATCATATACATTAACATCTGACTCCTTGCCATTATCATATACGATAGCATCGGTGCACAAGCCGTTGCCAGGACATACAAGAATAGCACTGTCCTTGTCGTAGCGGCAAGAATAAGTCCATACCCTGTGCTCAGCTGCACTACTTGCCCAGCTGATGTCTGCAGTATATCTATTGTCTTCCTTGTTAATTACGATGGTGCAACGGCCACAGCCCCATACCCCAAGATAACTCTCTGGGGTTATACCTTCGGTCTTGCCGGAATACTCGTAATTGTCAAAACGAATAAAATGCAGGGCACCATCCTGGCCGGACCAAAGATCCTTTTGAAGAGTACCATCCACATCATTCTTTGGGAACATGGCCCAGTTTTTCCCATCAACCTCATCAAAGGAGTACCATGGGGAATATGTGCCATCCGGATGCTCTTCAGCAATTACCTGTACTGTACCACCGGAAGCTCCGCCTCCCCTGTAGACCAGCTCATAGGTGTAATCCGGATTTACCCTTAAAACTCTTGAGTCAAGGGTATCTCCCTCCCTCCACGTACCAATGATTGCCTGAATACTGGTGTCAACCTTGCTCATTTCCACCCCTGCTGAAGCCATTGGAGTTTTTCCGTATACCAATGCAATACAAAGGGCCAGCATCAATACAACCATGTACTTAAGAAATCCACTAACTTTCACGCAAATCCCTCCTATTCATTTTTCCAGCCCAACACAGCAGAAACGCCTTTTGCACCCCTGGCCCCCCATTATAGGTACACACATTATAAAAAATTGTTCATAATCCCACAATAGAACTATAAAACTATTTTGAATTTTTAGAATATTTTAATATAACACTGTTCATTTACTTACTTAGATTAAGTTGTTTTTTCGTCCGAAAAAATGTAAGATTTATGTACTGTAAAAAATAAGTTAGAAGGTAATATGTATGTTATTTGTTTCCATGCTGATAATGGGTATGATAATCGGCTTTATTGGAATGGGGGGAGCTGGCATTACCATTGCTTTACTCACCGTAGGCTTTGGAGTACCTATACATACCGCTCTTGCTGTGGCACTTTCCGCTATGGTCTTTACCACCATGTCAGGGGCATTCAGCCACTTCAAGGAAGGAAATGTTATTCCCAAAACCGGTGCCGTACTAGGTATCAGCGGTATGGTAGGTGCCTTTATGGGCGCCAATATATCTAATATTATTCCCTCCGATATATTAGGGAAAATGTCCGGCTCCATCATGGTACTGTCCGCAGTGCTCCTTTACACCAAGGTTTATCAGCCACAATGGCTTAATAAGCATTTTCCACCCCGGGAAGGACTTCTTGATGGCCACAAGCTATACATCTATGGAAGTATCGCCGGCTGTGTGAATGGCCTTATTTCCGGTGCCTTTGGTATCGGAGCAGCTGCCTTTATACAGTTGACTCTTATGATACTCTTTGGAGTTCCCGTACTATACGCCATTGGCACCTGCATGATGGTAATTCTCCCCATCTCCATTGCAGGGGGCTTTGGCTACTTCTTAAACGGCCAACTGGATTTGTGGATTTTTATCCAGACCTTGGTAGGACAGGCAGTAGGCGCATATTTAGGTGCAAAGCTCACCCGTTTGGCACCCCGCCCAATATTAAAATTCTTTATGGTGGCCATGTCCACCTCCGGTGGTCTGGTAATGCTACTGCTATACTGATTTTCTATCCCGACAATATACAAATATGATATGTTAAAAAGCAGAGCACCACAGCTCTGCTTTTTTTAATATATGCTATTGATGAAAATATCAGGTGATTATCATCTAACGAAATTAGTCGGCTGCCATTCTTCCTGTTCCGGTAAACCAAATTTTTCCTTCCCAAGGGCAATGCTCTTCATCAAAAATGCCATATTTCTGCCTAATGTACGCATGGTCTGCAAGCCTTCACCATCCTGCTCTGCCTCTCCCTTTCCGGTACCATGGACACTATTCCAATATTGGCTGGAAACTACAGGCATACCACAAATAGTAAAATATTTGTTAAGCGCATCAAAGGTTGCCGAGCAACCGCCCCGGCGAGCCACAGCTATTCCGGCCCCCACCTTCATGGTCTTATCAAATTTACAGCTCATAAACAAACGGTCCAAAAATGAAAGAACTGTACCGTTAGGTGAAGCATAATACACAGGTGTTGCAACCACCAGACCATCAGCTTCCTCAAACTTCGGGGCCAGCTGATTCACCTCATCATCAAAAACGCATTTTTTGTTCTCTGCACAGGAATAACAGCCTATACAGCCTCTTATTGCCTTATTGCCGATCTGCACAACCTCTGATTCGATACCTTCATTCTTAAGGGTTTTCACCAGCTCATTTACTGCCACAGTTGTATTACCACCAACACGAGGGCTTCCGTTAATAATAAGAACTTTCATGTTAAAACTCTCCTTCAATTCACCTTACATAATAATTTGCTGAACACACAACTATACTTTTTATATATTCGCCAAAGCATAACCATTATCCTGCTAGAGCATAGATTACTCTATAGACGATAAGTCCCAAAACAATTCGACATATATAAGCTCCTATGTTATACTTTCCTTTGTGCAATTAAGTATAGTTAGGAGTTTTTTCTTATGACACGATCTGAATGGGTAATAAAGCAACTAAAATCATGGCAAAACATTTCCAGTGTTTTGTCCCTTTTGGGATTTCTGACATATCTGTTCGTCTTTAATTACCATCCAACCACTGTAGTTATTTTCTTTGCCCTTTTCTTTTTGGCCACTGCCTGGCGTATGTTGGCGATGATGCTTGTTTTTTCCATTATAGCATTCGCCATAGTGTCACTACTGCCCTTTTTGGCACCGGTGGCTTTTATCATCATGCTGGGATTATTTTTGGCCCGAATTGGCTTTGTGCTGAAAAACTGGCGTGCTGTTATTTCCGGTCTTTTAGTCTACGGCCTTGCCTATACCCTATATGATGAAAACAGCTTTATTTTTATTGATCCTATATATAAGGCTGCGGGATACCTTATAACCTCCGTCCCTACCACATGGCTTGGAAGTCTTCAGCTTGATTTGTTTTACGCATGCTTTCAGCTAACTTTTACCGCCTGCGTCATTGCCTTCTTTTTTCAATTCTTGCTATATTGGCAATACCGGAATGGTTATACTGCAACTGGAGCATTGAATATTATGGGCAGTATTCCTCTTGTTATTATTGCTCTCATTTTGCCTTTCCTGAAGCTGGTATCAGCTGATGGCATGATTGATGGTGGCACTGGCGGAGATTACATGCATCAGGGTGATTTTGCACCGGAAGGTGAGGTTGTTCATGATACAGCCATTACCCATGATAGCTATATAAGCCATGAAGGATATGCCGGACACGACGGATATATAAATAACGAAGGATATGTTAAAGCACCTAGCGGCTATCATCATGTAAACGGATATGAACGCCTCTCCCCTACAGGAGAGATTGAACACGTAAACGGATATATCCGTTCCAATCCTGACGGCATTGTGGAAAATAATCTTTCTTATCACGGACAACATGGTTACAACGGGGAATCCGGCGCACCAGGTTATCAGGGTGAAGGCAGCTATGGCGATGTTCAAACAATAGACGCTGAACCGGTTGCTGAAAGTCTTCCTTATGTAATGGTCAATAACACCTACAGCTCAAAACTGGAAAGCTTCTTTGGATTTTTTAGTCCTAAAAGACATATTTTCCTCACCCTTATTGCAGGCTTCTTCTCCATGAGCATTCTGCTGGCAGGTGCCCTCTACTCATATTTTTTATATGCTTCAATGTAAATTTCAAGAATACAGTAATGTAAAAAGACCTCCATTGCTAATATGGAGGTCTCAGACCGTAGACATACAGTCCTTCTAGTTATCCACTAACTAGGTAGGACTGTATTTTTTATGCGTATTTTTGTTGCCAGATAGGAATTATTCTTAAATTCCAGGACAAGTTTTGTAATAAAGCGACAATATTTGGTGAGAGCGTGCCGGCCCTCTTCTTCCAAAGAGTAAGTTTTTTCAAATTCATGCACGCAAAAGTAAGCGTCACCTGCATTTTAATTTTTGCTAGGCCACGCATTGTAGCATATCTTAATCCATGTTTTTCCTTTGCAT